>NZ_CAXTBY010000013.1:0-45692 GCF_964242245.1 uncultured Methylobacterium sp.
GCCAGCTTTGCAGTTTTGTGCGGGCGTGCTTCCATCCTTGGCTTGGCGCTGCCGGGTCCCGATGGCCTGGATGCCTTCTCGCTGAGCGAGCTTCGTGGGCTCGTTGTCGGCCTGATCGGTCAGGTCCGCGCTCTGACGGAGGAGAACCGGACGTTGGGCGACGAGGTCGCGCGCCTGCAGGGTCTACCGCCGCGACTACCGACGCGTCCGACCCCATCCGGGATGGAGGCGGCCAGCAATCGATCTCACATAGATTCGGACAAGCAGCGGCGGCGCGGGCCCGTGCACGAACGGTGCGTGGTCACGCGCGCGGTGGTGCTAAAGGCTGAAGCCCCGGCAGGCTCGCGGTTCAAGGGCTACGAGCAAGGGCTACGAGGATGTCGTGGTGCGGGATCTGGTGCTGGAGGCGGTGGGGACCTGCGCCAAGCTCGGCGTCTCGTTCTTCCGCGACCTCGGCGATCGCCTCGGCATCCCCGACGGTGGCGCCGTGCCCGCCCTACCGCACCTCGTCAGACAGCCCGCAACAGCCTGACCGCCCGGCAATTTGCCCCAGTTACAATCCGCAGAGCGAAAACGAAGCGGAACCGAAGACTTGCGCGGAAATTGGCTGGGGCGCCAGGATTCGAACCTGGGAATGGCGGTACCAAAAACCGCTGCCTTACCACTTGGCGACGCCCCACCGCAGGACGAGGCTGTCTAGACGCGGATGCGCGGAGAGGCAACAGGTCCGCGTTGCGGCACGAAACGATCGGAGAGGCGAACGGGATGACGATGCGGGTGGCGATCGTGACCGGGGCCGGGTCCGGCCTCGGACGGGTGGTGGCCCTGGCCCTCGGGCGGGCCGGCTACGCGGTGGTGCTCGCCGGACGGCGGCGCGGCGCGCTCGACGCGGTGGCGGAGAACCTCGCGGGCGCGCTCGCCGTCGAGACCGACGTGACCGATCCGGCCTCCGTCGACCGGCTGTTCGCGCGGGTCGCGGAGGTGCATGCCCGCCTCGACGTGCTGTTCAACAACGCCGGGATCTTCACCCCCGCCGCGCCCATCGACGCGGTCCGCCTCGAGGACTGGCGCGCGAGCCTCGACACCAACCTCACCGGCGCCTTCCTGTGCACGCAGGGCGCGTTCCGGATGATGAAGGCGCAGGCCCCCCGGGGCGGGCGCATCATCAACAACGGCTCCGTCTCCGCGCAGGTGCCGCGCCCGCACGCGGCGCCCTACGCCGCGACCAAGCACGCGATGACCGGCCTGACCCGGGCGACTTCGCTGGACGGGCGCCCCTACGACATCGCCTGCGGCCAGATCGACATCGGCAACGCCGCGACCGAGATGACGCAAGGGTTCGCGGCCGGCGTGCGTCAGGCCGACGGCTCGCTGAGGGCCGAGCCGGTGATGGACGCACGCCACGTCGCCGACGCGGTGGTCTACATGGCCGGCCTGCCGCTGTCGGCCAACGTCCAGTTCATGACGCTGACGGCGACGGCGATGCCCTACATCGGCCGCGGCTGACGTTTGCGCGGCCGCTTTGCCAAGCGGCGGCGCCGGGCCTAGATGGACGCCGCGGGGCCATCCCTCGGTCCGCCGACCCGCTCCAGTCCCCTTGGAACACCGAAACACCCGCGCGCGGGTTGCAAGAGCCGTCGCCCATGTTGATGCAGGCGCAGACCAAGATCGAGGCGAACCCGGGGGCCGACCCGGTGGCGCGGCGGCGCACCTTCGCGATCATCTCCCACCCGGATGCGGGCAAGACCACGCTCACGGAGAAGCTGCTGCTGTTCGGCGGCGCGATCCAGCTCGCGGGCGAGGTCAAGGCCAAGCGCAACCGCGTCTCCACCCGCTCCGACTGGATGGGGATCGAGCGGGAGCGCGGCATCTCGGTCGTCACCTCGGTGATGACGTTCGAGTACGGCCATTGCGTCTTCAACCTCCTCGACACGCCGGGCCACGAGGATTTTTCCGAGGACACCTATCGCACGCTGACGGCGGTCGATTCCGCCGTGATGGTGATCGACGCCGCCAAGGGCATCGAGGCGCGCACGCGCAAGCTGTTCGAGGTCTGTCGCCTGCGCGACATCCCGATCGTCACCTTCGTGAACAAGCTCGACCGGGAAGCCCGCGAGCCGTTCGAGCTGCTCGACGAGATCGAGAAGACGCTCGCGCTCGACGTCGCGCCGGTCACTTGGCCGATCGGCTGCGGCCGCAACTTCGCCGGCACCTACGAGCTCGGCGGCCACCGCGTGCGCCGGTTCGATGCGGCCGACGACGCCGGCACCGTGACGGTCTCAGGGATCGGCGACCCCCTGTTCGACCGCCTGCTCACCGAGAACGGCGAGGCGGATGCGTGGCGCGAGGAGGTGGAACTGGCCGAGGGCGGCCTGAAGCGCTTCGATCTCGCGGCCTTCCGCGAGGGCCACCTCTCGCCGGTGTTCTTCGGCTCGGCCTTGCGCAACTTCGGCGTGCGCGACCTCATCGACGGGCTTGCCCGCTTCGCGCCGCCCCCGCGCGGCCAGGATTCCGACAAGCGCCTCGTGGCGCCCTCCGAGCCGAAGATGACCGGCTTCGTCTTCAAGATCCAGGCGAACATGGACCCCAACCACCGGGACCGCATCGCCTTCATGCGGGTCTGTTCCGGAAGGCTGAACCGCGGGATGAAGGCCCGGCTGGTGCGAACCGGCAAGCCGATCTCGCTCACCGCGCCGCAGTTCTTCTTCGCGCAGGACCGCGCCATCGCCGACGAGGCGTATGCGGGCGACGTGGTCGGAATCCCCAACCACGGGACGCTGCGCATCGGCGACACGCTCACCGAGGGCGAGGACATCGTCTTCCGCGGCGTGCCGAGCTTCGCTCCCGAGTTGCTGCGCCGGATCAAGCTCACCGACGCGATGAAGGCCAAGAAGCTGCGCGAGGCCCTCCAGCAGATGGGCGAGGAGGGCGTAGTGCAGGTGTTCGTTCCCCAGGACGGCTCGGGCGCCGTCGTCGGCGTCGTCGGCGCGCTCCAGCTCGACGTGCTGAAGGAGCGGCTGCAAGGGGAATACGGCCTGCCGATCGACTACGACGCCACCCGCTTCACCGTCTGCCGCTGGGTGTCCTCCGAGTCCGAGGTCGAGCTCGACAGGTTCGTGGAGTCCCACGGCTCGGCGATGGCGAAGGACCTCGACGGCGCGCCGGTCTTCATGGCGACCACCGCCTTCTCGCTCCGCTACGAGGAGGAGCGCTACCCAGCTCTGCGGTTTACCGACATCAAGGATTATCAGAAGCGGTCGAGCTGAGGCGCCTCAGAACTTCCCCAGCATCGGAAAATCGATGCTGAGCGTCGATTCCGCGGCCATTGGGCCCTCGCGCTTGCGCGGCTTGCGGTTGAGCACCTGCTTGAGCTTGGTCTTGAGCACCGACATGTCGAACGGCTTGAGGATGAACGCGTCGGCACCCGCCTGATGGGCAACGTTGATGTCCTCGAAATCGAACGACGCCTCGGTGAGGATGAAGGGCGTGTTCAGCAGGGCGTCGTCGGCGCGGATCTCGCGCAGGAGGGCGATCCCGTCCATCGGCTCCATGTCGAGATCCGCGATGACGAGGGCGTACTTGCGCGCGCGAAGCCGCTCCAGCGCGTCGGCGCCGCTGGTCACGCCCTCCACGTCGGGGAAGCCGATACGGTTCATCAGCATCACGACGAGCCGCAGGAGCTTCTCCTGGTCGTCGACGACGAGGATCGGTGGCGTCTCGCTCATGGTCTCGTCTGCGGCATGGGGCGGTCCGTGCGGGGTCGGCGTCAGATGAACAGGTGGTCGATGCCCTGCTTCGACATCGCGTCGGCCTGGAGGGCCAGCGCGAGTCCGTGGATCGCGCTGGCCCGCGGCGTGCCGCGCTGGAGCATCGGCAGCAGGTTCGCCTTCACGAAGTACGCCTCGGTCGGCGGGGAACGCAGGCCGCTCTTGCAGGAATTGACGAACTCGCGCTTGGCGATCTCGCGCCACTCGCAGATCTGGACGTCGCGGTGGCGCTGGTCCTCCGCGATGCGGTTGAAGGTCTCGTGCACCGAGGTCCGCTCGCCCTCGATCACCTGGGCTGCGAAGTTCTGCTCGACCAGGAGGAAGCTCGTGATCACCGAGAACTCGTTCTTCTTCTGCGCGTGCCGGGTGATCTCACCGATCTGACCGGCCCGGATCTGCGGATCGGAGGACAGGGCCAAGCGCGAGAAGTAGATCAGGTGGACGAGACTCGTCCGCTTCGCACGCATGACCGCAACACGCCCCTCGATCCCGAACGCATCCTAGCGGCGGCATCGATAAGGGCCCGTAAACGGCAGCCCCCGGCCCGACCCGGCAGAAGCTGCCGGGCCGGCGGCCCGGATGGGTCCATTCCTGCCGGCGTCGGCACGGGCATCTCAGCGTTATCAAGCACTTGGTGCTGGCATGCCGGTTGCGGACCCTCCCGATCGGGCGGCCGGCACGCGGGTGCGGCCCATCTAAGGAAGACACACGCCATGGATATCTTCACCGCGTTGCAGACGGCGGTCTCGGGCCTGAAGGCGCAATCCTACGCCATCGACAACATCTCCGGGAACATCGCCAACTCGCAGACCACCGGCTACAAGCGGATCGACACCAGCTTCGTCGATCTCCTGGCCGAGCAGACGCCCAAGCACGAGGTCGCCGGCACGGTGCTGGCGCAGTCGCAGCTCACCAACACGCTCCAGGGCAACATCGCCTCGACCAGCATCGCCACCAACATGGCGGTGAACGGCAACGGCTTCTTCACGGTCCAGACCAAGACCGGCGACGCCAACGGGCAGAGCACGTTCTCCGGCACCCCTCAGTACACCCGCCGCGGCGACTTCAGCCCCGACAAGGACGGCTACCTCGTCAACGGCGGCGGCGGCTACCTCCAGGGCCAGAACTACGACCCGGCGACGGGCCAGGTGACGAGCACCGGCGCGATCAAGATCGCGAACCAGACGCTGGCGGCCAAGCCGACCACCTCGATCACCTACGGCGCGAACCTGCCGACGAGCCCGGCCACCACCGCGTCGAGCACCTCGAAATCCTCCCTCTACGCGCCGGCCGACACCACGGCCCTCGTCACCGCCACGGACGGCACCGCCTCGACCGGCAGGCAGGTCGCGGCCGCGGACGCCGCGACCTTCGTCGACAACAGCATCTCCGGCCCGGCGGTCACCGCCTACACGGCGAGCGGCGCGCCCGTCTCCGTCAACACGCGGTGGGCCAAGATCCAGGACGCGACCGCCGACAAGCCGGCGATCTGGAACCTGTTCTACGCCGCCGACAGCACGGTCTCGGCCGACAAGACCGCCTGGACCAATGCCGGCACCGGCTTCACCTTCGACAGCGCCGGCCAGCTCACCCAGCCGTCGGCCGGCAAGGCCACGATCAGCAACCTCACCGTGGACGGCACCAACGTCGGCAATGTCGATCTGGTCTTCGACCGGACGACGCTCACCCAGTACGCCGCCTCGTCCGGCGCGGTGACGACCAACACCCTGACCCAGAACGGCTACGCGGCGGGCACGCTGAACGCGGTCTCCGTGAGTGCGGACGGCAATATCGTCGGCTCGTTCTCGAACGGCTCGTCGGTGACGCTGGCCTCGGTCGGCATCGCCCGCTTCGTCAACCCGGACGGCCTCAAGCCGGAAACCAACGGGACCTACGCGCAGACGGTCGAGTCCGGCGTGCCGCTCACCGGCCTCAACGGGGCGACGCTCGTCGGCGCCAGCGTCGAGGCCTCGAACACCGACATCGCGAGCGAGTTCTCGAAGATGATCGTCACCCAGCAGGCCTACTCGGCCAACACCAAGGTCATGTCCACCGCCCAGACGATGATGTCGGATCTCCTCAACATCATCCGGTGAGCGAAGCTTACGGCCTGAGGAACGGATGAGACGGTCATGGGACTGAACGCCCTCGCCACGGCTGCCGCCGGCCTCAAGGCGACGCAGACCGCCATCGGCGTGGTCTCGCAGAACGTCGCCAACGCGGGCACCGCCGGCTACGTCAAGCGGACGCTCGCGTCGGTCTCGTCCGGAGTGGGCAACGCCGGCGTATCCACCGGCACCATCACGCGCAGCTTCGATGCGGCGGCGCTGAAGCAGCTTCGCCTGGAGACGGCGGGCGCGGCCTACACGGGCGCCAAGGCGGACACCGCCGCGCAGGTGGATGCGCTGTTCGGAACGCCGGGCAGCGCGACCGCGCTCGACGGCCTCGTCAACACCTTCACCCAGTCCCTCCAGACGCTCGCCGCCGGCCCCACCTCGGCCGCCGCCCGCACCACCGTGCTCGACGCGGCCTCCGCGCTTGCGGGCGGCATCAACCGCATCGCGGCCGGGGTGCAGGACCTGCGCAGCGGCCTCGAGGCGACGCTGGGCACCGGGACCGCGGGCGCCAACGCGCTGCTTGCCGGGATCGCCGGCCTGAACGTGAAGATCCAGGGGACGAACGACGACGACGCCCGCGCCGACCTGCAGGACCAGCGCGACCAGCAGATCACCCAGCTCGCGAGCTACATCGACGTGCAGACGGTCGAGCAGCGCGACGGCAGCGTCACGGTCTCGACCGGCTCCGGCGTGACCCTGGTCGATCGCGGCACGGCCGCGGCGCTCAGCTTCGACGGGCGCTCCGCGCTGACCGCCAACGCGGCCTACTCCACCGATGCATCGGTGCGCAGCGTCGGAACGATCACCGCGACGACGCCGGGCGGTGGCCGGATCGACCTCGGCGAACCGGGCGTCCTGCGCTCGGGCTCGATCGCGGCGGGGCTCGAACTGCGCGACGCCGTCCTGCCGCAGGCGCAGCGCCAGCTCGACGACCTCGCCGCCGGACTCGCGAGCGCGCTCACCGACAGGACCGTGACCGGCACGGTGAGCGGTGCCGGCGCCACCACCGACCTGACCGGCATCCAGGCCGGGAACACCCTGACCCTTCCGGTGACCGCGGCGGACGGTTCCGTGCGCAACGTGATCCTGATCGCCGCGAACGGCGCCACCCGGGGCGTCGATCCGAGCCGGACCGACGACGGCACCGCCCTCGCGCAGACCTTCGATATCTCAGGCGGTCCGGCGACCTACGCGGCCAAGGTGCAGGAGGCCCTGAACGCCCTGTCGAGCCGGGCGGGCGGGCAGGGCTACGCCGTTCCGGCGCTGACCGCGAGCGGCGGGAACGGCAGCGTCACGGTCACGGGCACCGGCGGGGCGCGCGTGACCGCGGCCACGGCCGCCGTCACCGTTCCGACCCGGGCCGGCGACCTCTCCACCGGCTACCCGCAGATCGCGCTGTTCGTCGACGGCTCGGGCAACGGCCTGTTCACGGACAGCTTCGAGGCCGGCGCGCAGCGCACCGGCTTCGCGCAGCGGATCACCGTCAACCCGGCCGTGACGGCGAACACCGCGGCGTTGACGGCATCGAGCGCGACGAGCGCGAGCGCCGCCCCCACCCGCGCCCAGTTCGTCTACGATGCCCTCACCAGCGCCCGGCAGACCTTCTCCGCGGCGAGCGGCATCGGCGGGATCGCGGCGCCCTACGCGGCGAGCGTCGCGGGCTTCGCGCAGGACGTGATCGCCGCGCAAGGGTCGGCGGCGAGCAACGCCGCGAGCCTCGACGCGGGCCAGGGCGTCGCCCTCTCGACGGCGCAGGGGCGGTTCGCGAAGGGCGCCGGCGTCACGGTCGACGAGGAGATGTCCAACCTGATCGCCCTGCAGACCGCCTACAGCGCCAACGCCCGCGTGCTGACCGCGGCCCGCGACATGCTCGACACCCTGCTCCGGATCTAACCGATGTCCACGATCCGCCCCTACGCCGCCGGCACCTACGCGGCGGCCAAGTCGACCACGCAGATCCTCGCGCTGAAGGGCCAGCTCGACGCCCTGTCGACGCAGCTCTCCACCGGCCGGACCTCGGAGACCTACGCCGGCCTCGGGGCGGGCCGGACCACCAGCCTCACGGCGCGCGCGACGCTGAGCGCGCTCGACGGCTACGATGCGGGCATCGTCAGCGCGCAGACGCGGGTGTCGGTGGCCTCCACCAGCCTGTCGCAGGTCACCGCCCTGACGATGAACCTGCGCACCAGCCTCACGTCGAACCTGCAGGACGCCAGCGCGCCCGCCGCGTCGCAGCTCGGCCGGATCAACCTCGAAGGCGCCATCGACGCGCTGAACCAGAGCGCGGCCGGGCAGTACCTGTTCGGCGGTCGCGCCAGCGAGACCGAGCCGGTGGCGTCGAGCGACCGCATCCTCAACGGCGACGCCACGACAACGCCGAAGCGGGACGGCCTCGTGACGCTGGTCGCCGAGCAGCGGGCGGCCGACCTCGGCGCGGACGGCCTCGGACGGCTCGAACTCGGGGCGGGCACCGCGGCCAACAGCTTCTCGCTCTCCGAGGACACCGCCGACCCCACCGGCGCGACCCGCGCGAATTTCGGTTTCCGCATCGCTTCGGCGCCGACGACGACCGGTTCCGCGATCACGGTGACGGCCGATGCGGTCCACGCGGCCAAGCCTGCCACCGTCATCGGTCTCGACCACGCGCCGGCCGCCGGCGAGAGCTTCCGCGTGACGCTCGACCTCGCGGACGGCCGCCAGGAGACCTACGACCTCACCGCCCGCTCGCCCCTGCCGGCGGGCTCCGGCGACGGCTTCGGCGTGTTCGGGTCGGCCACCGATGCCGCCCAGGGCCTCAACGCCTTCGCGGCGGCGCGCGGGGGCACGGTCGCGAGCGTGCAGAGCGCCAACACCCCGACGCTCACGGCGACCTACGGCGGCGGCGACTACGCCGCCTACGACATCGGCCTGTCGGGCCAGCCGGCGGCGGGCGACGGCATCACGGTCCAGCTCGCGCTGCACGACGGCACGACGAGCACCATCACCCTGACGGCGCAGGCGAGCGCGCCGGCGGGCTCGACCACCACCTTCGCCATCGGGGCGGACGCGGCCGCGACCGCGGCCAACCTCAGGACCGCGCTCCAGACCGCCCTGAAGGCCGCCGCCGACGGACCGCTGGCGGCGAGTTCGACCACGCGTGCCGCGGAGGACTTCTTCTCGGCCTCCACCGTGCCCGGTCAGGCGCCGAGGCGGATCGACGCCTCCGGCGCGACGCCCACCTACGAGGCCGCCGCCTCGACCGGCACGGTGATCTGGTACCAGGGCGACGCGACGAGCCCGTCGGCCCGGGCGACGGCCAGCGTGCGGGCCGGCGCCAGCCGCGAGATCGCGATCGGCGCGCAGGCCAACGAGGCGCCGTTCCGGAAGGCGCTCGCGGGATTTGCCGCCCTCGCGGTCGACGGCCTCGCCGATCCCGGAGCGAGCGCGACGCCGGGGCGCTTCACAGCGCTGGCGAGCCGCGCCTACGATCTCCTCGGCCAAACCTCGACCGAGCCCAGCCTGGAGGCGATCGCCACGGATTTCGGCTTCGCCTCCAGCGCCCTGTCGGACGCCAAGACGCAGAACGCGGCGACGCGCGCCACGCTGCAATCGATCGTCGACAGCGTGGAGCGCGCACCGATCGAGGAGGTCGCCGCCAAGCTCCTCGAGGTCCAGAACCGTCTCCAGGCGAGCTATCAGATCACGTCGTCGCTCTCGAAGCTGTCGCTGGTCAATTACCTCGGCTGACACGACGATCGTCCCGACCTGTCAACCTACAGTCCGCGGTTGACGCGGCCCCGGCGCGGATCGTCGGCGGCAGGCCGGACCGCGCAGGGGGGCTGCGCCCGAGGCGCAACCCGACCCTGCGGCGTCGGGCACAATCCTAAGGAACCGCGCCGAGGGCGGCGGCCGCCCGATGCAGACCGGCCCCGTCGCGGGCGCCGCTGAGGGCGTAGGCCGAATCTCCCGCATTCCAGGTCAGCGTCGCGCCGTCGCCGGCCTCCGCGACCTCCCTCGCGGCTCCGGGCGAACGACGGCGGGCGGCGAACAGCGAGACCTCGCCGAGGTTCGCGGCATCGAACGCGACCTCGATGCCGGCGCCGTCGCGGGTGGGGAACACCTGCACGTCGCGCACGGTCCAGCCGTCCGGCAGGCCCGGAAGGCCGATGCCCGTGGCGGCCTCGATCTCCCCCCGGTCGTAGGCCGGCGTCGCGCGCTGCGAGGCGATGCGGGCGCGCAGCAGCGCGACCTGCCGCGCCTGCTGCGCATCGGCGATCAGGGTCGGATCGACCGTGGAGGCGAGCGTGTCCGGCACGCCGAACTGGCCGATCTCGCCGTGGGCCAGCCACCCGGCGCCGACGAGCACCGCGATCGCGGCCGCCCGCCTGAACCGCGCCGCGACCCGGCCCCAGCGCAGCGACCGGTCGAGGCGGCGCGCGGCCAGCCGGTTGCGCTCCGGCCCGGGACCGGGAAGGGCGGCGAAGGCCTCGCGCAACGCATCCCGGTCGTGCATCTCGGCCATCGCCCGAGCGGCGATCTCCGGATGGCGCGCGAGGTGCGCCTCCACGTCGAGGTGGCGCATCACGTCGAGCTGCCCATCGACGAACGCGATGAGATCGGAATCGGTGATCGGGTCGGTCATCACGCCACGTCCTGTCGTCTGCCGGTCGTCGTCACCCCGTGCCTCCCGAGCAGGATGGCACGGGCACCACGCTCGGGTTCGTCAAAAATCCCCGACGACCCTGCGGGAGGCGGTATCGCCCTCCGCGTGCCCGTCCCGCGCGACGAGGCGAAGCCCCGTGCGCTCAGGGTGGCGCGACCGCGGCGGATCGGAGGGCCTGCGCGCAGGGCCGTCGCCGTCCTCGAACGCCCGGAGCGCCGCCCGCCCGCGCCCGAGGCGCGACATCAGGGTGCCGATCGGAATCCCGAGCACGGCGGCGGCGTCCGCGTAGGCCATCCCTTCGAGGGTGACGAGGTGGAGCGCGGCGCGCTGCTCCTCGGGCAGCGTCAGGAAGGCCCGGCGGATCTGCGCGAGGCGGACCTGCCCTTCCTGCGCCGGGGGCTCCACGGCCTCGTGCATCTGGACCAGCGCGTCGGCGTGGCGCGCCTCCACGCGCCTGCGACGCTGCTCGTCGATGAAGACGTTGTGCAGGATCGTCATCATCCAGGTGCGCAGGTTGGTGTTCGGCCGCAGCGCGCCCTCCGCCTCCAGGGCGCGCACCAGCGCGTCGTGGACGAGGTCGTCGGCCCGCAGGGTGTCCCGGGTGAGGGCGCGGGCGTAGCGCCGCAGCGGCACCAGCAGGTCGACGATGTCGGGGCGCTCGGGTCTGTCGGCGGTCATGAACAGAAGAACGGAGGACGGGCACCGGATAATCCCTCGGCGGAACCGGTACAGGGCGCGGCGCGTGCGCGTGCGGGGTTGCACGCCGGAGAGTTACCGATACGTTCCTGCACATCCAGCGCGTCGCAGCCCTCGCCGCGCGGGTACCGGAGTCTCCTCCGGGCGGCGTCGTCCCTCGCGGCGCGGGCCGCGACCGGGATGCCGTTGCCGCGGCAGGATTATCGCCGATGCCGGTGCGGGGAAATCCCGGCGCGTGTGACTGCGGCGAACTCGACATCGGCGCGGGGATGCGACATGACACGCGCGGCGCCGGCATGCGCCGCCGGCTTGACGCGCGATGGCGTCAATCATAGCGAAACGATCGGTCGCGCAGGCTCGCGACAGGCCGAATCGGGACGCTTCGGTCATCGCGTCCGGCCGGACGCGTTCGATCGGGCCGCCAAGCTGAAGGCCTCAAGCGAAGGTCCACGATGGAAGCCATGGAAGCCGCCGGCCTTACCGAAAATCCCCTGGCCATGAACCCGCTTGCCCGGCAGGCGGCAGGCCTGACCGGGCCGGAGATCGCGGGTCCCGCGCCGCGGCACCGCACGGTGGGCGTGCGCGTCGGCGAGGGCGCGGGCGCGGTGATCGTCGGCGGCGGCGCCCCGGTCGTCGTCCAGTCGATGACCAACACCGACACCGCCGACATCGACGCGACGGTGGCGCAGGTCGCCCAACTGGCCCGCGCCGGCTCGGAGCTGGTGCGCATCACCGTCGACCGCGACGAGGCCGCCGCCGCCGTGCCGAAGGTGCGCGAGCGCCTCGACCGCATCGGCTGCCACGTGCCGCTGGTCGGCGACTTCCACTACATCGGCCACAAGCTGCTCTCCGACCATCCGGCCTGCGCCGAGGCGCTGGCCAAGTACCGGATCAACCCGGGCAACGTCGGCTTCAAGGAGAAGAAGGACACGCAGTTCTCGACCATCGTCGAGCAGGCGATGCGCTACGGCAAGACCATCCGCATCGGCGCGAACTGGGGCTCGCTGGACGAGGCGCTGCTCACGCACCTGATGGACGAGAACGCCAAGCTTCCCCGCCCGATCGACGCCCGCGCGGTGATGCGCGAGGCGATGGTGCAGTCGGCGCTCTCCTCGGCCGAGCGCGCGGTGGAACTCGGCCTGCCGAAGGACCGCATCATCCTCTCGGCCAAGGTCTCGGCGGTGCAGGACCTGATCGCGGTCTACCGCGAGGTGGCGCGGCGCTCGGATTACGCGATCCACCTCGGGCTCACCGAGGCGGGCATGGGCTCGAAGGGCCTGGTTGCAGCCTCGGCGGCGATCGGCGTGCTGCTCCAGGAGGGCATCGGCGACACCATCCGCTACTCGCTGACGCCCGAACCCGGCGGCGACCGGACGGTGGAGGTCAAGGCCTCCCAGGAACTGCTCCAGACCATGGGGTTCCGCACGTTCGTGCCGATGGTCGCCGCCTGCCCCGGCTGCGGCCGCACCACATCGACGACCTTCCAGGAACTGGCCCGCGACATCCAGAACTGGATCGTCACCTCGATGCCGGAGTGGAAGAAGACCTATCCCGGCGTCGAGGGGCTGAACGTCGCGGTGATGGGCTGCATCGTCAACGGGCCGGGGGAATCGAAGCACGCCGACATCGGCATCTCGCTCCCCGGCACCGGCGAGACCCCGACCGCGCCGGTCTTCATCGACGGCAAGAAGGCGATGACGCTGCGCGGCGCGACGCTGGCCAAGGACTTCGAGACGGTGGTGATCGACTACATCGAGCGCCGCTTCGGCCAGGGGGCGCGGAACGCGGCGGAGTAGGGGCGGCTCGGCTCAGACGAGCCAGTCCAGCGCGATCCCGGTCCGTTCGGCCAGCCTCGGCCGTTGCGCGTCGCTCAGCGCCGATCGTCCGTGCTCGATGGCCTCGAACACGGCCACCGATCGTCCGAGGCTTCGGGCCAGTTCAGACCTCGTTGCGTCGCACTGCTTGCGGGCCGCGCACACGGAAGAACCGTGTTCGGCCACGCTGACCGCGAACCGATGCGGGATCGCCGCCCCGAGGCCCGCATCCTTCGCGGCGAGGTAGTCGTCGGCGAGCCGCGCCGCGGCGCGATCCTCGGCCGTTTCGTCGCCGAGCTGCGCCAAGCGCGCGTCGTAGGCGCGCCGGGTCAGCACGACGAGTTCTTCCCCGCCCTCGATCCTGATGAACTGTGATGTCATGGCGCCATCCTCTCGCCGGTGGATGTCATGCCGATCACCGATCGCAAAGACCTCGATCGCGTCGGCCGTCTCAAGGAACAGCAGGCGACCGTTGCCGACCCGGAGCCGGATTCCGAGTGTTCCGACGAGGGCCTTCACGTCGCCGGCCCCGGTCTCGGCGCATCGCGCGCGCTTCGCCACGACGGCGCGGCGTGCCGGCTTCGGCAGCTTGGCCAGAGCCCTCAGTGAGGCAGGGTCGTAGACGATCGACGTCATGGCAATACCGTCGAGTCTACGTCTTCGCGCGTCACGCGCCTACCCCGCGAGGGTTCCCCGGCGGATGAGCGAATCGGAAATTCCTCCGCGACCCACACTTCCTCCGCGACCCACCTGCGGGCGTCGCGGGCGCAGGTGCCCTCGCGTCCCGCGCGGCGCGGATCAGCCAAGCGCAAAGGTCGCTGTTCCCGCCCGTGCGGGGGCGTGTTAGCAGGGCGTTAGGATTTCGTAAGGACCAGCCTATTTGCCGGGCATGCAAGCCCGGCAGACTTTTCGCGTCCTGCCGATCCTCCGGTGCGGACATCGACGCGCCGCACCGCGAAGCGCCGGCAGGCCTGAGCCTCGATCACACCCGATGACCCAACCCGCAACCTCGAGCGTCCCCGCCGCTCAGCCCGACGACGCGGGTCGACCCGGCCCGAGCGAGGCCGGCGTTCCAACGATGCGGCCGGCCGAGGTCCCGATCGTTCCGGCCGGCGCCCTCGATCCGGTCGAGGGCCACGGCCACGCGCCCGCCGGCCTGTGGACGCTGGCCGTCGGATCGGTCGGCGTCGTGTACGGCGACATCGGCACGAGCCCGCTCTACGCGTTCCGCGAGGCCCTGGTGCCGGCCCGCACCGACGGCATCCTGCTCGCGGACGAGGTGCTCGGCACCGCCTCGCTGATCCTGTGGGCGCTGTTCCTGATCGTGACGGTGAAGTACGTCGCGATCCTGCTGCGCATGGACAACAACGGCGAGGGCGGCATCCTCTCGCTCATGGCTCTGGCGCGAAAGGCGCTCGGCGGCTCGCGGATCGTGTTTACGCTGGGCCTGCTCGGCGCCGCCCTGTTCTACGGCGACGCGGTGATCACGCCCGCGATCTCGGTGCTCTCGGCGGTGGAGGGCCTGAAGCTCGTCACGCCGGCCTTCGAGGGCTCGGTGCTGCCGATCACGGTGGCGATCATCCTCGCGCTGTTCCTCGTGCAGAGCCGGGGCACCAGCCGGGTCGCGGCCTTCTTCGGGCCGGTGATGGTGGTGTGGTTCCTGGCGCTGGCGCTCGCCGCGGTGCCGCACGTCCTCGCGCACCTGTCCGTCCTCGAGGCCCTCAACCCCTGGTACGCGGTGCATTACCTGCTGGGCCACGGCAGCGGCGCGCTGGTGGCGCTGGGCGCCGTGTTCCTCGCCGTCACCGGCGCGGAGGCGCTGTTTGCCGACCTCGGCCATTTCGGGCGCCGGCCGATCCAGATCGCGTGGCTCGGCCTCGTCTTCCCCGCGCTCGCGCTGAACTACCTCGGCCAGGCGGCCCTGGTCCTGGAGCACCCCGAGACCACCGACCCGTTCTTCCAGCTCGTGCCGGACTGGGCCCTGCTGCCGATGGTGCTCCTGGCCACGCTCGCCACCGTCACCGCGAGCCAGGCGGTGATCACCGGCGCCTTCTCGCTGTCGCGGCAGGCGATCCAGCTCGGGCTGCTGCCGCGGCTGGAGATCCGCCACACCTCCGCGTCGCATTCGGGCCAGATCTTCCTGCCGCAGATCAACACCCTGCTGCTGATCGGCGTCGTCGTGCTCGCGGTGGTGTTCCGCTCGTCCTCGGCGCTGGCCTCGGCCTACGGCATCGCGGTCACCGGCACGATGCTGCTCACCGCGAGCATGACCTTCGTCGTCGTGTGGCGGCTGTGGCACTGGTCGCCGGTGGCGGCCGCCGCCCTGATGCTGCCCTTCATCGTGATCGAGTTCCTGTTCCTGCTCTCGAACCTGCTGAAGGTGTTCGAGGGCGGCTACGTGCCGCTGCTGCTCGCCGGCGGCCTGATCGTGCTGATGGGGACGTGGGTGCGCGGCGTCACGATCCTGGTCAACAAGACCCGCAAGACCGACGTGCCGATCCTCGAACTCGTCGGCATGCTGGAGAAGAGCCCGCCGCATCACGTGCGCGGCACCGCGGTGTTCCTGACGAGCGACCCCGACACCGCGCCGGCAGCCCTCCTGCACAACCTCAAGCACAACAAGGTGCTGCACGAGAAGAACGTCATCCTCACGGTCGAGACCGTCGACACGCCGCGCGCCAAGGCGGCGGACCGCGTGCGCCTCGCGCCGATCGGACCGGGCTTCTTCAAGGTGGTGATGAAGTTCGGCTACATGGAGACGCCCAACATCCCCAAGACCCTCGTGCTGCTGCGCAGGGAGGGCTTCAAGTTCGACATCATGGCGACGTCGTTCTTCTTGTCGCGACGCTCGATCCGCCCGGCGACCCACTCCGGGATGCCGCTCTGGCAGGACCGGATCTTCATCACGCTGGCCAAGAACGCGAACGACGCGACGGACTTCTTCCAGATTCCCACCGGCCGCGTGGTCGAGGTCGGGACGCAGGTGACGGTCTGAGGGGCCGCCTCACCGCGTGAGCGAGGCCATCCGCGCCGGCGCGGACGCATCGACCCGCCTGCGCGAGGGCTCCTCGAACACCCCGGCCCACAGGCCGCGCCGGGTCGCCCAGGCCTTCGTCTCCTGCGGGACGTAGTCGGGCGCGCTCAGGCGATCGGCCACCGCGTGCCCGCGCGCGACCATCCAGGCGCTCAGGTCTTCCCCGCCCACGCGGCAGAGTGCGACCGGACGGCGGTGGCGATCGAGGCCCCGCGGTTCGCAGACGACGCTGGCCGCGCCGATGTGCCCGGCGAGCGCCTGGGCCGCGTCGGCCCCGCAGGCGACGGGCAGGCCCGTCGCGCCCTCGCAGGTCTGTTCGGGCGCCGGGGCGGCGATGCCGAACAGGCCGACGACCGCATCCTTGAGGCGGAGCGTGTCGCCGTCGAGGACGACGGCTGGACCGGTCAGCGCCTCGTTGCCGAGGACGGGTCCGCAGAGGAGGGCGAGCGCGATCGCCGAGGCGTGGACTGCGCGTTTCATCGGGAGGCCTCCGGATGGTCGGACGGGATCGCGGCGGCCTAGTCGCGCGCGGCAGCGACGGTGCGGGCGGCGGTCTGGACCGGCTTGTCGGCGGTGTCCATGACCGTGCGGCAGGTCGGGCTGAGCTGGGCCCGTTCGCGGCGAAGGCAGGTCTTGATCGCGCCGATGTCGGGGATCTCGGACGCGCACAGACGCCAGACGTCCGGGGTGCAGGCGGCGCGCTGGGCGGCCGTCGCCTCGGCGAGGACGGGCACGGTGCCGGCCAGAAGGGACAGCATCGCGAGGACGGAAACGTGTTTCATGATCTTGGACCTTCTACTTGCGGAGACTGTCGAACCGGGCGACCCCCGTATTCCGATGCAGCATCGATAGACGGATCGAACTTGGGATTTCCGTGCCGACACGCACATCGCCTCGTATCCATGCCGCGAGCGCAGACGATCCACGATCTTCGACCGGTCCCGCGAGCACGCCGGCATCGATCCATCCCAGGAGGGAAAGTGCGGACGTGACGATGGTGGAAGCATCCCCGGAGGGCAGCCGGCCCCGCTCCCGGTCGGTCGGGTGGCATGCACGACGGCACGCGACATGTCCTGGGCGGCGGTCTCGCGCGCGGCGCGACGCTTCATCCGCGTTGCGCCGTGGTGGGACTCTGCGTTAGTTTTGAGCCATTCTTGAGAACGACGAGCGGCCCGCACGGCCGGGAAGATCCCGTCCGCATGGAAGGCGTCCCCCGCAACCCCATCGACAGGAGCGCGCGCGCCTCGGCACTTTCCCGGCGCGGGTCGCGTTCAGAGTAGGATGATACGGATGATCAAACTCACGGTGAACGGAGCGCAACGCAGCTTCGACGGCGACCCCGACATGCCGCTGCTCTGGTACCTGCGCGACGAACTGGGCCTCACCGGCACCAAGTTCGGCTGCGGGCAGGCCCTGTGCGGCGTCTGCACGATCCACCTCGGCGGCACCGCGACGCGGTCCTGCACCACGCCGGTCTCGGCAGCCGTCGACCAGGAGGTCCTGACCATCGAGGGTCTGTCGCCCGACGGCAACCATCCGGTGCAGGTCGCGTGGCGCGACCTCAACGTCGCGCAGTGCGGCTACTGCCAGTGCGGCCAGATCATGCAGGCGGCCTCCCTGCTGAAGGACAGCCCGCGGCCCACCGACGCCGAGATCGACGAGAGCATGAGCGGCAACATCTGCCGCTGCGGCACCTACCCGCGCATCCGCGCCGCGATCCACCAAGCCGCGGGCCAGCCCGCCGCCAACGCGGGAGAGCGCCTGTGATCCACGATTCCAAGCTGATGGCCGAACGCGCGGCCGAGACCCCGGCGCAGCCGATGCTGATCGCCAACGTCAGCCGCCGCACCATCCTCGGGGGACTCGGCGCCTTCGTGCTCGCGGTGAACCTGCGCGATGCCGCCAAGGCCGAGACGAAGGCCGCGGAGGCGCAGAAGTTCGGCGCCGACGGCATGCCGCACGGCTGGCGCGACGACCCGACGATCTTCGTCGCGATCGCTCCCGACGGCCGGGTGACGGTGACGAACCACCGCTCCGACATGGGCCAGGGCGTGCGCACCTCGGTCGCCCTCGTGGTCGCCGACGAGTTGGAGGCCGACTGGTCGAAGGTCGGCGTGGTCCAGGCCTGGGGCGACGAGGCGCGCTTCGGCAACCAGGACACCGACGGCTCGCGCTCCTTGCGCCACTTCTTCCAGCACTTCCGCCACGCGGGCGCGGCGGCCAAGCTCATGCTGATCCAGGCGGCGGCCAAGCGGTGGAATGTGCCGGCCTCCGAGGTCACGGCCGAGAACCACGTGCTGACCCACGCCAAGTCGAAGCGCACGCTCGGCTACGGCGAGGTCGCGGCCGCCGCCGCCGAACTCCCGGTGCCGGCCCGCGAGGGCGTGACGCTGAAGGACCCCAAGGACTTCCGCTACATCGGCAAGGGGAAGATCGGCCTCATCGATAATCGCGACATCACCACCGGCAAGGCCGTCTACGGCCTCGACACCAAGCTCGATGGGATGCTGTACGCGCTCGTCGCGCGGCCTGCCGTCTACGGCGGCAAGGTCGTGAGCTTCGACGACACGGAAACGAAGAAGATCCCGGGCGTCGTGAAGGTGTTCAAGATCGACGGCGGCGAGATCCCGTCCGAGTTCATGCCGCTCGGCGGCGTCGCGGTGGTGGCGAAGAACACCTGGGCGGCGATGAAGGGCCGCGAGGCCCTGAAGATCACCTGGGACGACGGCCCGAACGCGGCCTACGACACTGACGCGTTCCGGACCGAGCTGGAGAAGGCAGCGCGCGCGCCCGGCAAGGTCGTGCGCAACCAGGGCGACGTGGATGGGGCCATGGCCAAGGCCAAGACCCGGCTCACGGCCGACTACTTCGTGCCCCACCTCGTCCAGGCGCCGATGGAGCCCCCCGCCGCGGTCGCGCGGGTGAAGGACGGACGTTGCGAGGCCTGGGCCTGCACGCAGGGGCCGCAGGCGGCCCACGACCGGCTGGTGAAGGCGCTGAACCTAGCCAGCGACAAGGTGCGGGTGAACGTGACGCTGCTCGGCGGCGGCTTCGGCCGCAAGTCCAAGCCCGACTACGTGGTCGAGGCGGCGCTGTGCTCGCAGGCCGTCGGCGGTGCGCCGGTCAAGCTCGTCTGGACCCGCGAGGACGACATCCACCACGGCTACTACCACACCATCTCCGCCGAGCACTTGGAGGCCGGGCTCGATGAGCACGGTATGCCGGTGGCGTGGCTGCACCGCTCGGCGGCGCCGACGATCGGCTCGATCTTCGCGCCCGATCCGAAGCACGAGCTGCCGTTCGAGCTCGGCATGGGGCTGGTCAACACGCCGTTCGCGATCCCGAACATCCGCCTGGAGAACCCGGAGGCCGCAGCCCACGTGCGGATCGGCTGGTTCCGCTCGGTCTCGAACATCCCGCACGCCTTCGCGATCCAGTCGTTCGTGGCCGAACTTGCCCACGCCGCGGGCCGCGACCCGAAGGACTACCTCCTGGACCTGATCGGCCCGGCGAGGACGATCGACCCGACTTCCATCGGCGACGTGTGGAATCACGGCGAGGACCCGAAGCTCTACCCGATCGACACCGGGCGCCTGCGCCGGGTGATCGAGACGGCGGCGAACGGTGCGGGCTGGGGGCGCACCCTCGACAAGGGCCGGGGGCTCGGCATCGCCGGGCACTACAGCTTCGTCACCCACACCGCGGTCGCGGCCGAGGTGGAGGTCGATGCCAAGGGCGGCGTGAAGGTGCACGCGATCGACATCGCGGTCGACTGCGGTCGCCAAGTGAACCCCGAGCGTGTCCGCTCGCAGATGGAGGGCGCCGTGGTGATGGGGATGGGGCTGGCGCTCACCGCCGAGATCACCTTCAAGAACGGCCGGGCGCAGCAGAACAACTTCGACGGCTACGAGATCATTCGGATCGACGCCGCCCCGAAGGTGATCCGCGTGCACCTCGTCGACTCCGGCACCTGGGACGGTCCGCTCGGCGGCGTCGGCGAGCCCGGCGTCCCGCCGGTGGCGCCGGCGATCGCCAACGCGGTCTTTTCCGCCACCGGCCGCCGGGTGCGGCACCTGCCGATCCGCGACCAGCTCAGCGCCTGATCCGCGCACGCCCCCGCCCGTCCCGGGCGGGGGCTCCCCTGAGGTCGGCCCGCCCGGGCGTTCGCGGGTCCCTTCTCCCAGGGTGTCGAGCGCAGGATTGGGGGGCTCCCGGTGGAGGCCTCACCGCTCGTCCCACCCCCCCTTGCGCCGGGCAGGCGGCGGCGTGCGTTTCCCACGCCTTTCCCCGGGCCTTGCGCATCACCGTCCCTCGCCCACGCCCTCGCGAATGCCGCCGCCGGAACCTTGCGTCGTGCCGCGGCCTCGGCCCGCGTGAGCCTGCCCGCTCAATCCCATCGAGGAATCCAAGACATGACGTTCATCGCGTCCCTCGCCGCCCTCGCCCTCGCCCTATCCGTGGTCGTGCCGGCCCTCGCCTCGCCCTGCTCGGAGAAGATCGAGAGCCTGTCGCGGCGGGTGAAGGCGGAATCGACCGAGGCGATCTCCGCCTCCAGCAGCGGCCAGGGGGTTGCCGGCCGCCGCGGCGGCGAGGGCGTCACGGGGACCGGGGGCCGCAGCGAGGCGCCGCCCGAGAAGTCGGCGGAGGCCGGCAAGGGGGCGGATGCGGCGCAGCAGGCCAAGGTGGCGCTGGACGAGGCGCGCACCGCCGACGGCAAGGGTGATGCGCAGGCCTGCGAGGCGGCGACCGTCCGGGCCGAGGCGCAGCTCAAGGCGGTCCCCTGAGCTGCGGGCGACCTTGCGCTTCAGGGCTTCCAGGTCTTCGGCAGGGACCGCGAGGGCGACTGCGGCAGTCCCCGCAGCGATGGATGCGGAGTTCGCGGCGAGCGTGCGGCTCGGAGGGTGAACGTCGCCCTCCGGTCCGGCGAGCGCGGGAGGCTGGTCTCGGACCTGACGCGCCGTCGAAGCCGGCGGGTGCCGGCGGCGAAGACGCCGTTGCGCGACGGCGTTTGCACGGATGCGGATCGCCGCGGGCGGGGCGGCCGCGTTCCGGCAACGGGCGGCCGGACGGGGCGTAACCCCGTCCGGCCGGATGCGAAGCCTCGGGAGGCTCCTTTCGGCTTTGCGATCACATACGCTTCATCATCATGCGGCGCTTCATCATCCGCTTCCGCATCATGCGCTTCTTCATCATCATCCGGTCGCCGTGCATCATCCGCACCTGCGTGACCGGGGTCTCGCCCGCCTGAAGCCCCGAGGGACCGGCCGGGACGGCCGAGGCCGAGCCGGCGGTGAGGATCAGGCCGCCGAACAGGCCGGCCGCGACGAGCACGCTCTTCATCGTCATCATGGTTCGTTGGCTCCCGTATGATCCGAAACCTCAGGCGAGGTCCGGGACTCTGTGCTGTCATGCCCCGCGGATGCGGGGCCGCCAGGGGACCGCGAAGGGACCGCGAAGGGAGCGATCCGTCCGGCCAGACATGCGTCCGTCATCTCCGAGTGGGTGGAGACCGACCCGATACGCGGGACGATGGGACAACGGGTTCAGGCTTGGCCGCAGATCGCGGCCGAAAACATCGCCGACAGGCGATCCACGACGGCGGGACCGTTGCGAGGGATGAAGTCGAGGGGGCGCCTCTGCACCGCCGAAGCCCGTCAGGCGCGGGCGGCGCGGGCTTGCGCGTTGCCGTTGAGGCCGGCGCAGAGGTCGTCGACCTCTGCGATGTCGAGGGCCTCGCCGCTCTCGGCGGCGATGGCGTCGATCAGGTGGTCCTGGCGGGGATCGAAGGGGTGCCCCTGCATTCGATAGAACTGGTAGTAGCGCAACGCCGCCAGCACGGTATCGCGCTCGCGGGCGGTGACCGTGAAGTTCTGCATGGGCTCTCGCTCCCCTGTGGCTTCAGCGAACGCTCGGGGTCTGCCGCGGCGACCACCCCAAGCTTGAGCGTTGTAAGGGCTAAGCTGCGGGCTCGTCCATGTCTTGACAGCGTCGGTGCGCGTGATTCGCGGCGGACATACGCGCCGCGCGCAAGCGAACGCTGTATCGCATCGGGGAATGAGTTCGGTCCATCAGAGATGTAGCGGGCGGACACGATCCGTCACAATCCGAGCTCGGCCAGGAACGCGGGCACCGCCTCGCCGGCCCGCCCGTAACGGGCCTCGTCGAACGCGTCGGCGTTGTCGGACGGCGCGAGGTTGATCTCGCAGGTCCGGATGTTCCGGGCGCGGGCGAGGCTCACGTAGCCCGCCGCCGGGTAGACCGAACCCGAGGTGCCGACCGCGACGAACAGGTCCGATCCGGCGAGCGCCGCCTCGATCGCATCGCGGTGATGGGGCATCTCGCCGAACCACACCACGTCCGGACGCAGCGTCCCGATCCGCGCGCAGTGCGGGCAGACATCGGTGCGCAGGATGTCGGTGCGGCGCGCGAAGGTCCGGGTGCAGGCTTGGCAGAGGACTTTCAGGAGTTCGCCGTGCATGTGGACGACGGTCCGCGAGCCCGCCCGCTCGTGCAGGTCGTCGACGTTCTGGGTGCACAGGAACAGGCGCCCGCCGCGCGCCGCCAGCCGCGCCTCGGCGCGCGCCAGGGCCGCATGGGCGGCGTTGGGCACGGCCGCGAGCACGCCGCAGCGGCGCAGGTTGTAGAAGTCGAGGACCGTGTCGGGGTCTTCCGCGAAGGCCTCGGGCGTCGCGAGCCGCATCGGGTCGAACCGGCTCCACATCCCGCCGGCATCGCGGAAGGTGCCGAGCCCGCTCTCGGCCGAGACGCCGGCCCCGGTCAGCACGAAGACGGCCTGCGGTGGGGATCTCAGCATGAGGGTAAGCCTGTACCGCGCTTCCGGGGAGAGCCCGCGTCGCGCCGGTGCTATAGGGGCTGATGCGCCTCATCGCACGCCTCGTCCGCGGCGCCTTCGCCCTGCTCCTCGCGATCCCCGCGGGCGCTGCGGTGCTGCTCGCCGCCCTCGTGCTCGATCCCGTCGCGAGCGTCTGGCTGACGAGGGGGGCGATGGCCGGGCTCGATGCCGGCCTGTCGGACCTCGCCGCCGGCCTGCCGCCGGAGAGCCTTCCGCTGCTGATCGCCGGACTAGCGCAGGCCTCGTTCGTGCTCCTCGCGGTGCCGCCGACCCTCGTCGCCCTGATCGGCGAGACCCTGCGGCTCCGCGGCCTGTCCTGGTACGGGGGCGCCTGCGCCCTGCTCACCGCGGCGCTGCCCTGGCTCGCCCGCGGCGCCGTCCGCCCCGGCGGCGCCGGTCAGGTCGCCGCGGAGGCGCGGATCACCGCGATCCTGTTCGTCACGGGCGCGAGCGCGGGCCTCGTCTACTGGCTCGTCGCCGCCCGCCGGCGTGACGCATCCGCGATACGCCTCGGCAGCCCGGGGATCGACCGGACACCGTAGCTCGCCCGCGGCGCGCGTAACCGTTCCGCATACAACGCCCGACCTGCCGTCATGGCCCGACCGACAACGGCGGTGGAACGGACGTTTCGTGCGGCGCTCCAACTTTCGGGGTTCTGGGGCGCGCCGCAGGCGCTATGGTGGACAGGATGATCCGGACCCGCGCCGCCCTCGCCCTCCTCCTCGCGCTCGGCACCGCGGCTCACGCCCAGGCCCTGCGGGCGCCGGAGCCGCCGCCGATCCCGTCGGACGACGCGCGGATGCTGCCCGTGCTCGCGGCCCACGGCATGGTCGCGAGCCAGGAGGCACGGGCGACCCGGGTCGGCGTCGAGGTGCTGAGGCGCGGCGGCAACGCGGTCGACGCCGCCGTCGCGGTGGGCTTCGCGCTGGCCGTGACCCTGCCGCAGGCGGGCAACCTCGGCGGCGGCGGCTTCATGATGGTGCACTTGGCCGCCCGCGGCGAGACCGTGGCGATCGACTACCGCGAGACCGCGCCGCGGGCGGCGCGTGCCGACATGTTCCTCGGCCCCGACGGCCAGCCGGACCGGGCGGCCTCGACCCGCACCGGCAAGGCCGTCGGCGTGCCGGGCTCGGTGCGGGGCTTGGCCGAGGCGCACCGTCTCTACGGCTCCGGCAAGCTGACGCTCGCCGAGTTGATCGCACCGGCGGAGCACCTCGCGCGAGAGGGTATCCCGGTCGTGGGCGGCTTGGCCGACTCCCTGCCGCGCGCGAGTGCCCTCCTCGGGCGCTGGCCCGCCACGCGCGCGATCTTCTTCCGCGGCGACGTCCCCCTGCCGCGGGGCGACGTCCTGGTGCAGACCGACCTTGCCGACACCCTCCACGCCATCGCCGCGCAGGGGCCGGACGCGTTCTACACGGGCCCCGTCGCGAACAGGATCGCGGCCGCGGTGCGGGGCGCGGGCGGCCTGATGACCCCCGAGGATCTGTCCGCCTACCGGGTCGAGCTCCGCAAGCCGGTGCGAGGGTCCTATCGCGGCTACGGCGTCGTCTCGATGCCGCCGCCGTCCTCGGGTGGCGTCCACCTGATCGAGATCCTGAACATCCTCGAAGGCTACGACCTCGCCGCCATGGGCGCCGGGAGCGCGGCGGCGATCCACACCATGGCCGAGGCGATGAAGCCGGCCTACGCCGACCGGGCGCGATGGCTCGGCGATCCGGACCGGGTCCAGGTTCCGGTGGCGGGCCTCGTGTCCAAGCCCTACGCGACGCTGCTGCGCGGCGCGATCGATCCGAACCGCGCCCGCCCCGCCGACGCGGTGGCGGCCGGCGATCCCCTCCCGCACGAGCACGACCAGACCACGCACTTCTCGGTGGTGGACGCCGACGGCAACGCGGTCGCCAACACCTACACCCTCAACTTCTCCTACGGGATCGGGCTCGTGGCCGAGGGCACCGGGGTGCTCCTCAACAACGAGATGGACGATTTCTCCGCCAAGACCGGGACCCAGAACGCCTTCGGCCTCGTCGGCGGCGAGCCGAACGCCGTGATGCCCGGCGCCCGCCCGCTCTCGTCGATGACGCCGACATTCCTGTTCCGGGATGGTCAGCTCTTCCTGGTGACCGGTAGCCCGGGCGGCAGCCGCATCATCACCACGGTGCTCGACGTGATCGTGAACCTGATCGACTTCGGCATGAACCTCGCCGAGGCGGTGGACGCGCCGCGCATCCACCACCAGTGGAAGCCCGACGTGCTGGTGGCCGAGGAGGGGCTCTCCCCCGACACCCTCGCCCTGCTGCGCGCGCGCGGCCACGCCGTGCGGGTCGGCACGAGTTCGGGCTCGGCCAATTCCATTCTGCGCCTCGGCGGCCTGCTTGCCGGCGCCGCCGATCCGCGCCAGCGCGACACCCTCGCGGAGGGATATTGAGGCGGAACGCGCGCATCCGCGCGGATTTCTCAACCGAATCTTCGCCTCCGCCTGCCCAAATGCCGCTTTGCGAGGTGCGCGGCATGATCACCGGAATGCCCCTGAGCGGGATCGGACTCCTGCGTCAGGCCGACCTCGAAGGCACGGCGCGCGCGCATGCGGCCCTGGAGGGCGCGTCCGGCGCCGCGACCCTCTCCGTGGAGATCGAGCAGGCGGGCGGTCCCGCGCTCGGGGCGAAGGATGATGGCGCGGCGGCGAACCCATCGCCGGACCGGCATCGGATCGACATCTCGGTCTAGGGTGCTTCCCGACGAAGTGGACACCGGTTCGTCGCAAGGAAGCACGTCAAAACAAGACCTTAGAGCCGTGCCCGACCCAACGTGGTCGGGCACGGCTCCAGGCGTTTCGGCAGAACGTCCACGGCACGGCCAGGACGCGACGGTGCGAGGGGCGATCTGCGAGATGCCCTCGATGCGGGGCAACGCTTGGCCGCCGGCCCGCGAGCACGTTAAGAGGAGGACCGCCACAGCAGGTGCCGATGCTCGTCGTCCGATCCCTCGCCTTCAACCTCTGCTTCTACCTTGCCACCGCCCTGATCGCGGTCTGCGGTCTGCCGATGCTGATCTCCGGACGGTCCGTGCTGCGGCTGGCGCGGTTCTGGGCGCACGTGACGCTCTGGCTGCTGCGGGTCGTCGCCGGCACGCGGGTCGAGTTCCGCGGGCTGGAACACGTCTCCACCGGGCCGATGCTGGTCGGCGCCAAGCATCAATCGGCCCTCGAGACGCTGGCCCTGTGCACGGTGCTTCCCGACTTCGCCTACATCCTCAAGCGCGAACTGCTCTGGATCCCGCTGATCGGCTGGTTCCTGTCGCGCAGCGGCATGGTCGCGATCGACCGGGCCAGGGGCGCCCGCACCATGGGCCTGATGAACGCGGCGGCCGCCGATGCGATCCGCGGCGGGCGGCAGCTCATCATCTTCCCCGAGGGCACCCGCCGCCCGCCGGGCAGCCCGCCCTCCTACAAGCAAGGCCTGTCGCACCTCTACGCGGCGCTGGACGTGCCCTGCCTTCCGGTCGCGCTGAACACCGGCCTGTACTGGCCGCGCCGGAGCCTCGTCCGCCGTCCGGGCACGGCGGTGATCGAGTTCCTGGCGCCGATCCCGCCGGGGCACGGGCGCGCCGCCTTCCTCGACCTCGTCGAAGACCGGATCGAGGCCGCCTCGAACGCGCTGCTGGCCGTAGGCCGGGCGGAACTGGCCGCGGACGGACGCATGTCCTCCCCGCGGAACAGCCATCCCGAAACCTCGCGCCCGGTCTGAGTGTCCCGGGTTCCGACCCGCGAAATCGACGGTGACCGGCAACCGGCGCGGTTGTGGAGAACCCCTGGACCTCCCATCTCAGCTTCATGATACGAATCGCTTGACGGCGGCGAAAACTCGAACCAGAATGGAACAAATGGCGAACAAAAGAGCCCTGTCCTGGTCGGCCGCACTTCGCGACCTCAAGGACGATCGCACCCGGAGACAGGACGTGCGTGAAGAACGCTTGCGAACGACGGCGGGCCTGCGCGGCACCCCGGCCCTGGCGCTCAGCGCATGGCGCGGACGCTCGGGCAAGCGCTACGTGGTCGGCATCCACGCGCTGAGCGCCCCCGACCTCGACGAGATGGGCGAAGCGGTGGTCATCGCCGTGCGGCGCGACCCGGCCGGCATCGCCGAACTGGTCGCGGTGTCGGCCTCCGGCGAGAGCCCGCGGGAACGCCTGAGCCGGACGTGGCTCGCCCGCGCCCGCAAGGAGGGCGCCACCGAGATGCACGTGCATCGGCTCGCCGAGGACGAGACCGAGCGCCGGGCCATCGTCGAGGATCTGCGGGTCGAGAACGCGGACCCTGCGCTCGCCTGAGGCGGGCTCCGCCCCAGTTTCGCCGCCAGTGTCACCTCATGCCTGTCCGAGGCGGACGCCGTCGCCGGGGACGGTCCCGCCGACGCGGCGAAGGTGGAGTGCGCGATGCAGGAAGCGGTGCGGCACGACCCGTCCGACGGCGTGCCGCCGGGGAAATTGCGCTCCCGGCGCGGGCTCTTCCTGCCCTACATCCTGCTTCTCATCCTGGCGCTGGGGTGGTCGGCCGGATGGTTCTACGTCCGCGGCAAAACGGCGTCCGAGATCGATGCCTGGATCGGTCGCGAGGCCAATGCCGGGCGAACCTGGACCTGCCTCGACCGGACGATCGGCGGCTACCCGTTCCGGATCGAGCTGCGCTGCGCCGGCCTGACGCTCGACCGCGCGGACGGGCGTTTCCGCCTCGGACCGCTCACGGCGGTCGCGCAGGTCTACCAGCCCCGCCACGTCCTGATGCTGGCCGAGGGACCGTTCCACGTCGAGCAGGGGAACCTCGTGGGCGACGCCGCCTGGACCCGGCTGGAGGGCAGCTTCCACGGCGCCTCGGACGGGTTCGTTCGCGCCTCGCTCGTGGTCGACGGGCCGAAGGTCACGGTCGCGGGTGCCGCGCCCGAGCCGATTGCGGTGGCGGCCCGACACTTCGAACTGCACGCCCGGCCGACGCCCGGCCGCTTCGCCTCCGACGGCGCCGTCGACGTGAGCCTTCAGCTCTCCGAGGCGCTGGCGCCGGTTGCCGACGCCTTCGTGGGCAACACCGATCCCGGCGACATCGCCCTCGACGTGACCGTGAACCGCGCCAGCCTGCTCCGGACCGGCACGGTGGCGCGCGAGCTGGAGCGTTGGCGGCAGGCGGACGGGAGCCTTGAGATCGCAGGCCTGTCGCTGGCCAAGGGCGACCGACGGGTGCAGGCCAAGGGCAGCCTCGACATCGATTCGGGCCACCGCCCGGCGGGTCAGCTCGACCTGCGCGCGGCCGGCGTCGAGGCCCTGGTGGGCTCGATCGTCGGCCAGCGCTTCGGGGCCGACCGCGGCGCGCTGATCGGCAATCTCGTGGGCGGCCTGCTCGGCATGCGCCGCGCCGCCCCCGGCGATCCCGCGGCGCCGGCCGGCGATACGACGCTGAGAGCGATGCCGCCGCTGCGGCTGGCCGACGGGCGCCTGCTGCTCGGACCGATCGCGATTCCGAACGTCCGCCTGCCGATCCTGTACTGAGAGACTCCGGCGAGGGACCCCTGCCCCTCAGAACTCCATATCGAGCTCCTCGATCTCTTCCGGCTCGTCGGCGGCGGCCTCGGCCCACTCGACCATCAGCGGCCAGTGCAGGATGGCGTCGCGGTAGGCGGTGGCGCGGGGCGGGAGCTTCACGTCGTAGGTGCGGAAGCGCGTGCAGACGGGCGCGTACATCGCGTCCGCCAGGGTCGGGCGCCCGCCGAAGAGGTAGGGGCCATCGTAGCGGGCGAGGCAATCGTCGAAGATCGTGACGATGCGCTCGATGTCGCCGCGCGCGCCGTTGAACACGCGAAAGCTCGGATGGAAGGCCTTGAGGTTCATCGGCAGGGCCGAGCGCAGGTTGATGAATCCGCTGTGCATCTCGCCCGCGATCGATCGGCAATGGGCCCGCGCCGCGACGTCGACCGGCAGGAAGCCGGCATCGGGGAAGGTCTCGTTGAGGTACTGCGCGATCGCGAGCGTGTCCCACACCACGATGCCCGCGTGGCGCAGGCGCGGCACCAGGAACGAGGGTGAGAGGTGGAGCAGTTCGGCCCGGCTGGTGGCGTCGCCCGACAGCATCTCGGTCTCGAACTCGAGCCCGGCCATCCGGCAGATCAACCAGCCGCGCAGCGACCAGGAGGAGTAGTTCCGGCTCGAGATCGTCAGCGTCGCCGCGGCCATGATCGTTCTCTCCGGCGCCATCGCGTTCGGGGGCCGATCCAAGACTCGTGCCGAACGCGGGCGACAAGGCCCAGCCGCCCGCTCACGGGCACCACTACGGCGTGGCGGGCTTCGGGCTCACTCGCGCCGCAGGAGGGCGGCGACGTCGGCCTGCTCGGCGGGCGAGAGCCCGCGCTCGACGGCCGGCGCCCTGCGGCGGGACAGCCGCCAGATGCCGAACCCGCCGAGCAGGACCGCCAGCAGCGGGGTGAGCCAGAGCAGCAGCGTGTGGGCGGCGAGCACCGGGCGCAGCAGCACGAACTCGCCGTAGCGGCTCACCACGTAATCCTCGACGCCCTGGTTGCTGTCACCGGCGCTGAGGCGCTCGCGCACGATCACGCGCAGGTCACGCGCCAGCGGCGCGTCGGAATCGTCGATCGACTGGTTCTGGCAGACGAGGCAGCGCAGGCCCGCCGAGATCGCGCGGGCGCGATGCTCCAGGCCCGGGTCCTTCAGGACCTCGTCCGGCTGCACCGCCTGCGCAAGGCTCGCGCTCGCCAGCAGCGCCAGGACCGGAAGGGTGCAGCGAACGCCCAAGGCCATCACTCGGCGGGGACCGCGTGGGGCGGCAGCCGCCTCGGCTTGGCCCGGGCCGGGGCGCCGACGCGCATGCGCCGATCGGTGAGCGAGAGGCCGCCGCCTGCCGCCATCACCACGGCACCGAGCCAGATCAGCAGCACCAGGGGCTTGTAGTACAGGCGCAGGCCGATGCCGCCGTCGGGCGCGATCTCGCCGAGGCTGGCATAGACTTGGCTCGCGCCGATCGTGAGCAGGCCCGACTCGGTCACCGTCATCTTGCGGCTCGGATAGAACCGCTTGCCCGTGTCGACGTGGCCGATCTCGTCGCCGCCGCGATTGCGGATGGTGAGGAAGGCGGCCGCCTCCTCGTAGTTCGGGCCGGCGCGGGGTGCGACCCGATCGAGGGTGGCGACGTAGGGGCCGGTGGCCAAGGTCCCGCCCGGCCGCAGGGTCGCGAGGCCTTCGGTCGCCCAGCCCTGCGCCGCGATGCCGAGCACCACCACGCCGACGCCGGCATGCGCCAGCGCCGTGCCCCAGGCCGAGCGCGGCAGGCCGATCGCACGGCGCCACGCCACGCCCGCGCCCCTCGTGCGGCCGGCACCGTAGCCGCGGGCCCGCGACACGATCTCGAGGACGGAGCCGACGATGAGGTAGGCGCCGAGGCCGATGCCGACGGGCGCCATGGCGGGGCCGCCCCAGGTCCAGGCCAGGGCGGCGAGGCCGATCGCGAGGGCGATGCCCAGCGCCGCAAACAGGCGTTGCGCGGCGGCGAGCGCGTCGCCGCGCTTCCACGCCAGCGTCTGCCCGAACGGCACGATCAGCAGCAGCGGCACGGCCAGCGGCACGAAGGTGTAGTTGAAGAACGGCGGCCCCACCGAGATCTTCTCGGCCGTCAGCATCTCCAGGAGCAGCGGATAGAGCGTGCCGACGAGCACGGTCGCGCAGGCCGCCACCAGGAACAGGTTGTTCATCACCAGCGCCCCCTCGCGGGAGATCGGCGCGAACAGGCCGCCCTGGCGCAAGCTGGGCGCACGCCACGCGAACAGCGCGAGCGAGCCGCCGATGAACAGCACCAGGATCGCGAGGATGAAGACGCCGCGGGTCGGGTCGGTGGCGAAGGAGTGGACCGAGGTCAGCACGCCGGAGCGGACGATGAAGGTGCCGAGCAGCGACAGGGAGAAGGCGAGGATGGCGAGCAAGACCGTCCAGACCTTGAGGGCGTCGCGCTTCTCCATCACCACGGTGGAGTGCAGCAGCGCGGTGCCGGCGATCCACGGCATCAGCGAGGCGTTCTCGACCGGGTCCCAGAACCACCAGCCGCCCCAGCCGAGCTCGTAGTAGGCCCAGTACGAGCCCATCGCGATGCCGAGCGTCAGGAAGCTCCAGGCGGTCAGCGTCCAGGGCCGGACGGCGCGGGCCCAGACGGCGTCGATCCGGCCCTCGATCAGCGCGGCGATGGCGAAGGCGAAGGTGATCGAGAAGCCGACGTAGCCGACGTAGAGCAGCGGCGGGTGCACCGCGAGGCCGAAATCCTGCAGCAGCGGGTTGAGATCGTTGCCCTCGACCGGCGCCGGGACCATGCGCGCGAACGGGTTCGAGGTCGTGATGATGAACAGCACGAAGACGAAGGTGATGAAGCCCTGCACCGCCAGGGTGTTGGCCCGCAGCACCGGCGGCACCGAGTCCCTGGCCACCGCCACGCAGGCGCCGAACACCGTCAGGATCAGCACCCACAGGAGCATCGAGCCCTCGTGGTTTCCCCAGACGCCGGACAGCTTGTAGATGAAGGGCTTGGTCGTGTGCGAGTTCTCGACCACGTTCTGGACCGAGAAGTCCGAGGTCGCGTGGGCGTAGGTCAGCGCGGCGAAGGCGAAGAGCACGCAGGCGAAGGCACCGAGTGCTGCCGGCGTCGCGACCTGCCGCAGGGCGGCGTCCCCCGAGCGCGCGGCCCAGAGCGGCATCACCGCCTGGGTGAGCGAGAGCGCCAGCGCCAGCGCCAGCGCGAAATGTCCGACCTCGACGATCACTTAGGCTTCACCCCCGACACGCATCACGGCCTCACCGCTCGCTGCGCGGGCCGAGGGTCTTCTCCTCGGCCGATGCTGCCTTCGGCGGTGCCTTGCCGCTCTTCTGGTCGCCCCCCTGCCAGCGCCCCTGCGCCTTCAGCGCGTCGGCGACCTCGCGGGGCATGTAGGATTCGTCGTGCTTGGCCAGCACGGTGTCGGCGCGGAAGACGCCGCCGGGTTCCAACATCCCCTCCGCCACCACGCCCTGGCCCTCGCGGAACAGGTCGGGCAGGAGGCCCTTGTACTGCACCGGGACGGTGGCGTTGGTGTCGGTCACCGCGAAGTCGACGGTCTGGTTCGGCCCGCGCTGGAGCGAGCCGTCCTTCACGAGGCCGCCGAGGCGGAAGCGGGTGCCCGGGCCGACGCCCTGCGCGGCCACCTCGGAGGGCGAGCGGAAGAAGACGATGGAGCCGCTCATCGCCGACAGGATCAGCCCGACCGCGAGCGTGAGCACGGCCCCGCAGGCGGCGATCAGGATCAGGCGGCGGCTCTTGCGCGTCACGACGTCCGTCCCCCAGGGGTGGATCCGATGTCCGGCCGAACCTGGGACCGGGACGGAACCGTTCTAACGTTTCTCACGTCAGGATGTCGGCTGCGGCGCGGCGCGGGTCAAGCCGCGCGGGCCGGGACCGATTGTCAGGGGCGGGATGGAAGGCCGAGTTCCCTGGCCAGCGCGTCGAGGCGGTCGGCAGCGCTGGGGTCGGCGGCGAGCGCCATCCGGGCGCGGTCGAGCACCCGCGCCGCCTGGACCCGCTCGCCGAGCGCGCTGTAGGAGCGCACGAGGCGCAGCCACTCGTCGGCGCTGCCGCCCTTGGCCGCGAGGCGCCGGTCGAGGCCGGCGACCATGCCGCGGATGGCGGCATCGCGCTCGGCCGGCGGCATCGCCTTGACCGCGGCGACCGCGGAATCCGTGTCGGCACGGGCTTCCGGGCCCGCGGTGTTGAGGGCAGGCGGCATCGCGGCGGCCGTCCCGCCCGATGCGCCGCCCCGCGCCGCGAGGCCGAGGTCGCGTACGCCCGATTCGAGATCCGCGAGCGCCTTCGGGTCACCCCTCAGCGCCGTGCGTGCGCGCTCCAGCACGGCCTGCGCCCTGTCGGGCTCGCCGAGCACGCCGCGGGAGCGCGCGAGGCGGAGCCACTCGTCGACGGTGCCGCCCTTGGCCGCGAGGCGTTCGTCGAGGCCGTCGACCATGCCCTGGATCGCCGCCCGCTGCTCGGGCGGCATCCCAGCCGATCCCGCCGCCGGCGCGGCGGCCGACGCCTGCGGCGCGGGCTCGCCCTTGAGCCGCGCGAGGGTCTCGCGGACGAGGCCGAGCCAGGGGGCGTCGGCGGGACTCGCATCGTTGAGCACGGTCAGTTGTCGGATGGCCTCGGGCGTGTCGCCCGCCTGCTCGGCGGCGCGGGCGAGGTAGAAGCGGGGTTTGGGCGCCTTGGCGTCGAGGACCAGCGCCCGCTCCAGCACGGCCTTGGCCTCGCCCGTGACCACGCCGTTGCCGGCGGCGACCAGCGCCTCGCCCCAGTCGGACAGGCCCTCGGCGGTCTCGCCCTTGAGGCGCGACACCGCCTCGTAGGCGCGGGCCGCGTCCTCGAACCGGCCGAGCCGCATGTAGACGGGCGCCAGCACAGCCCAGCCGCGGGCGTCGTTGGGATCGCTCGCCAAGCGCGCCTCGATCTGGCCGACGGCCTTCATCAGGTCCCCGGTGCCGGCCTGCGCGGCCTGCCGGTCGGCGGGCGTCTGCGCCGGCAGGTCGGGCGAGCCGTAGAGGCCGTAGGCCAGGAGCGCGACCAGCGGAACGGTGGAGAGCGCGAAGGCGGAGGCCGCGCGGCGCTCGCGCAGGCGCGGCTCGGCCACGGTCGCCTCGTCGGTGCCGACGGCGCGGCTCGCCCGCAGCAGGCGGCGGGCCGCCTCGGTGCGGGCGGACTCGGCCTCGACCGGCGCGATCAGGCCGCGCCCGAGATCCCGCTCGATCTCGGCGAGCTGGTCCTCGTAGAACCCGGTCTCGGTGGAGACGCCCGCGGCGTCCGGAACGACGGCGGAGCGGCGCGACAGCGGCCAGAGCAGGGCCAGCACGGCCGCGGCGGTCATCGCCGCCAGGATGAACCAGATCGCCGTCATTGCATTCTGGTCCGACCTCGCTGCACCGTCGTGGCGACCGCGGCCGTCCCATCCCCCCTGCTGACCGCCTGCGCGGCATGGGCATCCGGCCATGCAGGCGGTTCCCCGTGATCGCGCCACAGCCTAACCGATGTGGAGACCGGCCGCGGGCGGCACGATGATCGCCCTCGGCGACACGGTGTCACGCACCATCCCCGTGCTGACAAGGCCTTGCGCGCGGATGCCACCCAACGGCGCGAACGCGCAACGGCGATCAGTGGCCCGCGACGCCCTTGGGCGCGTCGCCCGGCACCTCCAGCACGGCGCGCAGGCCCCCCAGCGCCGCCTGCTCCAGGCGGAAGCGGCCGCGGTAGAGGGTGGCGAGGTCGGCGACGATCGAGAGGCCGAGGCCGGAACCGGGCTTCGATTCGTCCATCCGCCGGCCGCGGCCGAGCATCGTCGAGCGGGCCTCCTCCGGCAGGCCGGGGCCGTCGTCCTCGATCGCCACGCGCAGGTGGGGATAATCGTGCTCGGCCACCGCCTCGGCCCGGATCGCGACCCGGCCCCGCGCCCATTTCGAGGCGTTGTCGACGAGGTTGCCGACCATCTCCTCGAAGTCCTGGCGCTCGCCGCGGAAGCGCAGGCCCGCCGGCACGCTGACCTCGTAGGCGATGTCCTTGTCGCGGTAGATCTTGCCGAAGGTGCGCACCAGACCTGCCAGGGCCGGCTCGACCTCGGTCGAGGTGCCCAGCGTGCCGGCGAGCGCGGCGGCCCGCGCCCGGTCGAGGTGATAGTTCACCTGATCGCGCATCACCGCCGCCTGCTCGCGGATCTTCTGGGCGAGATCGCCGGGGGCGTCGGCCGCGCCGACCTCGTTGACGATGATCGAGAGGGGGGTCTTCAGGGCGTGGGCGAGGTTGCCGACCTGGGTGCGGGCGCGCTCCAGGATCTCGCGGTTGGTCTCGATCAGGAGGTTCACCTCGCCGGTGAGCGGGGCGATGTCGCGCGGGTAGGTGCCGGTGATCCGGTCGGCCTCGCCGCGGCGGACGGCGCCGAGCGCCGCGCGCATCTTCTTCAGGGGCGCGAGGCCGAAGCGGATCTGGAGCAGGGTGGTCAGCGCCAGGAACAGCCCGAGGAGACCGAAGGTGACGACGAGCGAGTTGCGGAAGCGCTCGACGTCGTTGACGATCTCGTCCGCCGGCCCCGCGACCCGCACGGTGTAGCGCCCCTCCTCGCCGAGATCGACGTCGCGCTCGATGATGCGCAGGGCGCGGTCGTCCTGCGCCTTCCCGTAACCCTGGCGGATCTGGCCGACGCCCACCTTGCCGTCCGAGCCGGTCGCGGCCTTCAGCGGCACGCCGACCAGCGAGCGCGAGGTGCGCACGTCCCGCGGCCGGGCCTCGGGCTTGCCCACCTGCCAGTACCAGCCCGAGAGCGGCAGGTCGAAGCGGGGGTCGCCGAGGGAGAATGCGCGGGTCTCAGGGTCGCTCGGCGAGATCAGGTCGGTGGCGAGGGTGTTGGCGAAGACGAGCAACCGGCTGTCGAAGGCGCGTTCGGTGGTCTCGCGGTAGAGCGTCGTCAGGATCCAGGCGGCGATCAGCAGGATCGCGGAACTCGCGAGCAGCGCCGACACGGCCAGCCGCACCGCGATCGAGCGGCGGCGCAGCGACAGGAGGCTGAGGAGGGCGGTCATCGGGGCGGCGTCAGCGAACTGCCCTTCGATGGCTTGGCCGCCGCGCGCTGGTAGAGGAAGGCACCCACGACGGACACGATGGTGCCGCCACCGACCGTTCCAGCGACCCAGGGCTCGCCCATCCAGAGCGCCAAGGCCGACACGGACAGGGCCGCGAGCGCGAACAGGATCGCGCTCACCTGCCCCCGGCCCTCCTTCGTGATCGCCGCATCGAGGGCCTTCCGCTCGTAGGCACGGCGATGCTCGGATTCCTGTTCCCATTGCCGGAAGATGCGTTCGGGCGCGTCTGGGACAATGGCCCGGAATTCTTCAAGTACGGCTGGGGGCGGCAGCGGCCCCTGCCAGTAGGCGCTGCGCTCGACGACCGATGTCTTCCGTTGATCGGGCTCGCCCTGATCCGTCGAGGCAGCTTGCCGGGCGGGTGGTCTATTCCGGCTTTGCTTGCGCACGTGCCCGCTCACGCGCGATCACGCCGCGCAGGTCATTGCCGATCCGAAGGCCGTCGCCGCGAAGCGCATCCGCCTCGTCCCGATGCGGGTAGCGCAGCGGCTCGGCTCCAGCGGGCCGGAACGACACGAGGCCCCCGAGCCCGGCGATGAAGCTGCCGAGGCGCGTCTTCTGACCGGTCGTGGAAACCAATGCGGGCGTCATGGCTGCAACAATCGGCGAGAGAGGCATCGCGACGTGGGAAACGCAGTGATCGATCGCGTAGAAGGCGGACGTTCCCGAAGTTCAGGAATCCGCGCGTCGCGCGCAGTACGATCTAGTACGGCTTCAAGCGTTTTGCCAACGGCGCCCCGTTCGCCCCTCAGACCCGCGCCGGCGGCTGGCTCGGATCGACCAGATACCCCAACCCCCGCACCGTCTGGATCAGGTCCACCGCGAGCTTCTTCCGGAGCCGCCCGACGAACACCTCGATGGTGTTGGAATCGCGGTCGAAATCCTGGTCGTAGAGGTGCTCGGTCAACTCGGCGCGGGACACGACGCGGCCGGTGTGGTGCATCAGGTAGGAGAGCAGCCGGTACTCGTGGCTGGTGAGCTTCACCGGATTGCCGTCGACGAACACCCGCCCTGAGCGGGTGTCGAGGGTGACGGGGCCGCAGGCGATCTGGGAGGTGGCGTGGCCGGCGGCGCGCCGCAGCAGCGCGCGCACGCGCGCCATCAGCTCCTCCATGTGGAAGGGCTTCGTCACGTAGTCGTCGGCGCCGGCATCGAAGCCGTCGACCTTGTCCGACCAGCGGTCGCGGGCGGTGAGGATGATGACGGGCGTCTTGATCCCGGCCCGGCGCCACTTCTGCAGCACGCTGACGCCGTCGGCCTTGGGCAGGCCCATGTCGAGGATGATCGCGTCGTAGGGCTCGCTCTCGCCGAGATAGCCGCCCTCCTCGCCGTCGTAGGCCTTGTCGGCGACGTAGCCGGCCTCCTCCAGCGCGTTCACCACCTGCCGGTTGATGTCCCGGTCATCCTCGACGACGAGCAGACGCACGGATCACTCCCCTTCGCGATTGGCGGTCCGGGCCACCACGGCCCGGCCCCATCAGTCCTGACCGGCGACTTGGCCCGTCTTGCCATCGACGATCACCTGCACGAAGTGCCCGTCCCGGCGCAAGGCGGTGAGCACGTAGACGAGGCCTTCGGCGTGGCGGCACAGGCTGGCGCGCTGGATCTCGGCGCGCGGGATCACGGTCCGCGCGGCGCGAATCGCCGCCACGGGGGGAATCACGCGGTGCTCGGAGACCTCCTCGCGCATGTCGGCCGGCGACAGGCAGGCCTCGATCCGCAGCGCGGGCGCCGGCGCGGCGCCGGGCGCTGCCTCTCGTGTCTCCTGGGCAAGCGTGCCGAGGCCGTCCGCAGCGAAGGCCGCGGCAGTCAGGCAGAGTGCGGCGAGGGCGACGGCGTGGCGCATGGACATCAACACTCGGCTTCGGGCCGTGAATGCGCCCTGAATGCCGCTGTTCCGCCGGTTGCGTCGGCGCTCATGCCGGCTCGGTCCGCGGCCCGTCGCGGCGCGTTTCAGCGTCGACCGGCACGGAACCGCGGACCTGACGGCGAGAGGCGTTCAGGTTCCCGCGCGCGCTGACCGGTGCATCGGGTTCATCGTCGGGCGGCGGCTCGGCCGGAGCAGCCGATCTGGTTTTGAACCGTGTCACCGGAGCGAGGCACGGCCGGCGTCGGCAGCTCCGCGGAGCGGGTGCCGTGATGCCTGCTGCCGGCCGTGTACGAGACGAAGCCGCAGAGCGCGAGGAACAGGGCGGCCCCCGCCGCGCGATAGAGGCGGGTCAGGATACGGTCGAGGATGGCGCTCATCGCAGATCCCCCCGCAGGACGCGCCAGATCTGGCGCACGAGCGGCAGGCGGTCGACGCCGAACTGCGCCAGGGCGAAGGCCGTGACGACGACGGCGACGGCGGCGTGCTTCATCCGCCGGTAGAACCGGGCGAGCGCGCGCCGCTCGATCCGGTCGTCGATCAGTTCGTCGAGCGCGGTGAGCCGGTCGGGGGTCTGGCGCCGGATGAAGGTGCGCCACTCCGTGCCGAAGCGGACGACCAGCCGGTCCTCCTCGGCGCCGACGGCGCCGGGCTCACCGTAGGCGCGTCGGACCATCGTCTCGCCCAGGCCCTCCTCGGGCGGCGGCAGCACCCGGCCGACGCCCGCGCCGATGGCGTCGAGGGCGGCCCGGCGGCAGGCGGACGCCTTCTCGCCGCGCGGGGGACGGGTCGCGTTCATGCTGCCTCCCGAGAGTCCTTCGGCCCGCCCGTCGGAGCGACGGGGGCGCCGACCTACGTCGCCGCGAGCCCGGTCGCGGCGAGCGCGGGCGCCAGGGTGTTCGCGGCGGTCGCCCGATCCTCGAGGGCGAGGCGGCGAAACACCTTCTCGGCGATGCCGGGCAGGCCGCCGGCCGCCTTGACCAGGAAGCCAGGCACCTGATCGGCCGCCCGCTGGACCGCGGCGGCGATCACCGCCGAGCCGAGGGGCACGGTGAGCACCCGCCCCTTGGCGGCGCCGGCCACCGCGTTCAGCGCGTAATCCGTCACCCGGCGGACCATGCCCTCGACCGCGGCCTTCGAGACGACGTAGGCGAGCATCGGCGCCGAGCGCGCGATCATCCCGGTGACGAGGGCGGTGAGCAGGGGCGCGAGCACCGCCTGCGCCGCCGTCCCGAAGGCGACGAGCCATTCGCCCCACGGCAGGACGAGGGCGCCCCCGGCGGCGGCACGGGTCGGCGATGGCATGAGGCAGGCGCAGGCGAGCGCCGTCGCCGCGAGCAGCAGGCGGTTCATCGGAAATGTCCTTGCGGTTGGGAAGGCGCGGCTGGCCCGGCCGGCTCGGGGTCCCGGGTCAGGCCGCGCGGGCGGCGATCCAGGCGGCGGCGCGCGCGCGCAGGCTCGGCCGCGGCACCACCGGCGCGACGGCGGGCGAGGCGGCCGCGCGGCCCGGCACGACGGCCACGGGGACGATGGGCGCGGCGGCCATGGTCGGGCGCGGCAGCGCCGCGGCGTAGGGGGTGACGAGCTGGTCCGCCTCGGCGCGGCGGCGCGGCAGGATCGCCGCGGGCTTGCGCCACAGCAGCAGGGCGTTGCGGGCACCGGCCATGTCGCCGGCGTTGAGGCGGGCGAGGAAGGTCGAGCCGGAAAATCCGCCCGGCCCGATGTTGTAGCAGACGGACACCAGCGCATCGAAGGTGTGCTGCCCGACCGGGACCGTCAGGCCCTTGCGGACGGCCGCGACGTACGTCGCCGCGTCGCGCGCGAAGATCGCGTCGCACTCGGCCGCGGTGATCCTGAGACCCGGCGCGACCCGCGGCGGCCCGGCCGCCGCGGTGTGGCCGATGCCGATGGTGAGCACGCCGACACTGTCGCGGTAGGCCTTCAGGCGCCGGCCCTCGCGCGCGATCAGGACGGCCTCGCCGACGGGTGAGAGGTCCATGGCGGTCTCCGGAGTGTGATGGGGGATTGGTGATCAGACGTCCGGCGGATAGGCCGCCGGGTCATCAGCCCGCACCGGCGCGGCGGCCGTTTCCGAAGGCGGCGGGGTCGCCGCCCGGTGGACAGGAAAGACGCTTCTCCGATAGATCGCGGAACACGCCGCGCCGCGCGCACGGGACCGGTCGCTGCTCGAACCGGGGATGCTCCGGGGAAGGGCCTATCCGCTTGACGCCCTACGAAACGCTTCCGTCCCGCGCGTTCTGGCGTACGGCCGTCGCATCCCGGAATCCGCTCGCGATCGAAGATCTGTGGTCCCCGAAATGGGACATCGGACCGGACACGGCCTTCGCGACGGCCGGCAGTTGCTTCGCGCAGCACATCGGATCGGCCCTGCGCCGTCGTGGTCATGCCTGGGTCAACGCCGAACCCGCACCGACCTGTATGCCGGAATCGATCCGTCCGACGTTCGGCTACGACCTGTTCTCCTTCAGGACGGGCAATGTCTACACAGCCTCCCAGTTGCGCCAATGGCTCGATTGGTCAGCCGATCCTGGCACCGTCCCGACCGAGATCTGGACCGGTGCGGGACGCTTCTACGATCCGTTCCGACCCAGCATCGAGCCGAACGGCTTCCGCTCCCCGGACGAGCTCGAACGTTCGAGGCGAAGCCTGCTGCGCGCCATCGCCGACGCCGCCGCCCAGGCGGACGTGTTCATCTTCACCCTCGGCCTGACGGAATGCTGGAGGAACATGGAGGCCGGATACGAGTATCACACCTGCCCCGGCGTCGTAGCCGGAGCCTTTGACAAGCAACGGTATCGTTTCCACAACCAGACATTCCATGAGATCAAGCTCGATCTCATCCATGTCTTATCCGCATTGCGACGGATCAATCCGAGGATCAGGCTCCTCCTCACGGTATCGCCCGTACCGTTGACCGCGACGGCCTCCGCGCAGCACGTCCTCGTCGCCACAAGTCATTCGAAATCGGTCCTGCGGGCCGTTGCCGGCGAACTGAGCGCCAGCTACGAATACGTCGATTATTTCCCATCCTACGAGATCATCAGTACGTCGCCCTTCCGCGGGATGTTCTTCGATCCGAACATGCGGACCGTGAGCCGGTTCGGCGTCGACGTCGTCATGAGCCACCTGTTCGCGAAGATGGCACCACCCCCGACCGTTCCATCGCCGGCCCCCAACGCACGGCCGGCCGATCCCCTGTGCGACGATGCTGCCCTCGAAAACTTTGCCCGACGCTGAATTCCTCCTCCTCGGCGATTCCCATGCGCTCGCCATCCGTGACGCCGCGAGCAGCCGCGCCGTACCGATCGTCGGCGGCATGCTCGAAGGCGGGCGGAACCTGAACATCGCGTTCCACAGGCGCGCGGGGCAGGATGTCGTCTTCGACGATCCCCGCGTCGACGTGCTCTACCGGGACCATCTCGCATCGCTCGGCATCGACCGCATCGGCGACCTGACGATCCCGCTTCTATGCACCGTAGGGATGAACATCCATTACCTGTCGGGCATGGGATTCTGGGACGGCCTGACGCTGGTCGACCGGCCCGATGCGCGCTTCCTGAGCTACGCGGCCCTGACCGAGACGGTCCGGGCGTTGATTTCCGGCGCGCTCGACTTCTACGGCGATGTCGCGTCCATGGGACTTCGAACGTTCAGCGTGCTTCCGCCACGCCGGACTCCGAACACGTCAACGAATTCGCGTCCGGACTTCTTCCTTGCTCTCGAAGACATCGTAGGAGAGCTAGTCGAGCAGGCAGGCGCGACGGTGATCGATCACAGATCCGTGTCCTTGGACGACGCTGGAGACCTGAAGGCCGAGTTCCGTCATCCGAATTCCAGCGACGACGTCCACGGCAGCGAAGCGTTCGGCGGCCTGATCCTCTCCGAGATGCTCGAACGGATTCATCCGTCACCGCGATGAGCCGAGTCCATCGGCAGGCCGCGCTCACGCCATCTGCCGCACGCCGAAGAACGCATCGGCCGCCGCGACGTAGCCGTCGGCGCCGGTGAAGCGGACCCAGACCTCGATCGCGTCGCCCGCGGCGAGCTTGAGCGTCGAGGTCAGGCTGAGCGCGGTGACGCCGTCCACGAGCGGTCCGGCGGCGGCGGCGCGCCCGCGCCCGGCGGCCGCGCCGTTGCGGTAGAACTGGACCTCGAAGGCGGCGGGCGCGCTGGTGCCGTTGCGCTTGTAGCCGAGCGCCGTGCCGAGGCCGTACAGGCCGGCCTCGGGCGCGACGAAGCGGTTGTCGGATGCCGCGAAGGCGCCCTGGTCGTTGCTGTCGGCGGCGTTGAACTGCACCTTCGTCCAGGTGCCGGCGGCGACGTAGTTGTCGAAGTTGGTGGTGGCCGCAACCTTGGCGAAGTTGCAGATGCGCTTCCAGGCCGTGCCGTTGTACCACTTCAGCGCCGCGACCGTGCTGCTGGCGTAGAGCTGGCCCTGGGCCAGCGCGGTCGTCGGGTCCGAGGCCATGGGATTGAACTTGGCTGAACCATTCCCCTCCACCGCGAAAGCCTCGCTCAGGATGGTGGTGCCGATGGCGGCGGTGATGAAGACGATGCGCGTGCCCTGGGCGGAATCCGTCCAGTTCTCGGCCGCACGGAAGTTCAGGCCGATCCGAGCCGTAGGGGAGTAGGCCGTGGCCCCGTAGCCGAAGGCGGTGAACTGGCCGAGCGTGTCGTTCAGCTGGATTGCGGAGGGCGCAGCCGCGCTCCCGCGGGCAGCCCGGAAGATGAAGTTGCCCGGCGTGTTGGTGCCGAACGTGTCGAACACCAGCCGCGCCTGGAGCCCGTCGGCGCCGGAGACCCGCAACACCGTCTGGATCGGCGGATCGGGGAGCGCGCCCGCGTTGGCGCTCACCTCCAGCGGCCCGTTGATCCGCCCGAGCGTGAGCCGGCCGGTCGCCGCGGAGGCGGTCAGCGGCGTCGAGAAGGCCGCCCCGTCGGGGCTGACCTTGAGGGCGAGGTCATCGGTCCCGAGCGTCCCGAACAGGGCGCGGGTGGAGAACCCCGTCTGGAACACGTAGGCGGCATCGTTGGCGGCCGCCTTCTTGTTGACGGTCGTGCGCATGTTGCCGGCGCCGGGCGCGGCATCGTCCCAGGAGAACAGGGCGGCCTCGGACTTCACCGCGAGGCGGTTCACCGCGTCCGCCGCCGTGCCGATCCCGAGCCGGGCGAGGTTCTGGAGGATCGTGAGGGTCGCGCGGAAGCTCGTCCAGGCGCTGCCGGTGAAGGTGTAGAGTTCGGCCTCGTCCGCCACGAACGCGAACCAGCCCGGGCGCGGCGCGAGCCCGACCCAGACCCCGTCCCGGAAGCAGGCGATCTGCCCGGAGAGCCCGGCCCACGCACCGGTCGGGTTCTCCGCGGCGATGAGGTAGCGGTCGCCCTCGGCCGGGCTCGCCGGCGGGGCGGCGAGGTCCTTGTCGCGGCAGGCGAGCTGCACCAGCGCGTCGAGCAGCGTCAGCGCCTCGTTGTGGGTGACGTGCTTCTGCGCCTGATTGGCCGCGATCAGGGGCAGCGCGAGGTTCGTCGTCGTGTCCGACATGGGATGCATCCTCCGGGATCATGCTCCGGATCTCGGAGCCGCGCGGCTGCGCTGGGGATCTGCGGGCGGCGCCCTCGCACCTGGGCGTGCGGGGTCAGGTCGCGCCTCCGGCGCATCGACCGGGCGCGTTCAGGCCGCGCGCACCGGCACGCGGGCGCGGCGCGACTCGCCCGGTCCGAACACCGCCCCGACCTGCGCGACGGCGACGTCGAGGACGGTCTGCGGGCCACCGAAATCCGCGGCCTCGTCGGTGTAGAGGAGGCCCGGCCCGGCGGCGGCGAGGCTGCGCAGCAGGTCTCCGTCGCCCGAAAAGATCGAGACGGCGTAGGCCTCCGCCGCCTCGTCCAAGGGGATGTCGGCGGCCTCCCAGGCGTCGCCGTCGCGGCGGGCGCGTCGGGTCCAGCTCAGGCGCACCCCGGCGGCGTCCCGGCGGGCCCGGAGGTGGACCGGGCTCAGCGGGCGCAGGGCCGACAGGCCGCCGGTGGCGGAGAACTCGGTGAACGACGGGTCGCCGGGGTCGCGCGAGGCCGAGCCTACCCGGTAGCGGAAGCGGCGCCCGGCCTCGTCGAGACGGTCGACGAGGGGCACCACGGCGCCGTCGTCGAGGCGCACGATCAGGCTGCCGGCGGGCGCCGGGCGGGCGGCCGCGGCCTCGCTGCCGGCGAGCCCGCGCAGGAACCCGGTGAGCCGGAACGTCTCGGAGCCGGTCAGCACGGCGCCCGACGCGGACAGGATCTCGATCGTGCCGTCGGGGGCGAGCACCGCGAAGAGGTTGCCGCCCGCCAGCATCGCCGCCGGGTCGATGCTGGCCAGCGCGCCGGCGTTGCGCAGGGTCACGTCCAGGCGCGCGTTGCGATCCGGGCGCCAGAGCGGGCCGGGGGGCAGTGCGCTGAGCGTCCGCCCGAGGCAGGCGGGATAGTCGGCAAGGCCATGGAGCGCCAGCCGGCGCCTCCGTCCCGTCGGCGCGCCAGATCGCGAGCGCGCCGGGCCAGGGCTCGGCGGACGCCGCGAGGACCTGCAGGGCGGTGGGCGTGCCCCGGTCGGCGGGCAGGTCGAGGGCGAGGGCGAAGGGCGCGCCCGTGAGCGCGGGCGGCCGGATCGTGGGCTGCGCGGGCGCGCGCAGTGCCGGGCGGGTGCCCGGCCCGTGCAGCGGCACGCCGCGGGCCTCGATGCGGCGCCCGCCGGGGCCGTCGTCGATGCGGGCGATGCGCAGGAGCCCGGCCTCCGTGGCGAGCAGGTCGCCGGGCTCCAGTTCGATCCGGCGCGGGCTCAAGGTGAGCCCGCCCGTGTCGCGGGCCGCGATGGCCCGGTCGAGGAGGGCCTCGGCCAGACCGTCGGCGGCGTCGCGGCGGGTGACGACCGCCGCCTCGATCCGCGTCTCGCGCCGCCGCCCGCCGGCGGGGCGGATCGCGGCGGCGGCGGCCCTGCGGTAATCCGGGTTCTCGGAATCGGTGAAGCCGATCTCGATCGACCGGGGCAGGCTGCTCTCCTCGGCCCGCACCCTGCGGAACGGCGCCTCGTCCTCGGAGACGCGGACGAGGTCCGCCTCCGTGATCGCCACCGCCGCCTCGCGCCGCGGGCCGCGCAGGCGCAAGGTGCCGGCGACCGCGGATACGTCGAGGCCGTAGACCTGCGCCAGCGGCTCCAGCGCCGCGCGGGCCGAGAGCGGCCGGTCGATCACCGCGCCGTCGAGGAAGGCGGCGGCCTCGATCGCGGCGGGGGCCTCGACGCCGAGGTCGGACAGGATCGCCGCGACCATCAGGTCGAGTTCGCAGCCCTCGATGCGGCCGGTAATCCAGTGGCCGACCCGCCAGTTCCCGGCATCCGCCCACACGCTGCCGGAATCCGGGAAGGCCGGGTAGGGCCGCGCGTCCCAGGCCCAGACGAAGATCGAGGCGGGATCGACCATCGGGCCGCCGTAGAGCGGCGAGACCGGGTTGTGGGCCGGATCGAAGCCGTCCGCGGCAGGATCGAACCGGCCGAGGATGGCGGAGAGCCCGCGGATTTGGATCAGCTCGTCGCGCAAGCCCCGCGAGCCCGGCGGGAAGGCGTTCTCCGAGGATTTCGGGTCGGGGAAGACGTTGGGGCCGTTGGTGCCCTTGTCGACCGCCGGCACGCCGACCTCGGTGAGCCAGATCGGCTTGGCCCGCGGCACCCAGGCCGTGGTCCGGGTCTCCGCGGCGGCGTCGTGCTCGACGTGGGCGTTCGACCACCAGCCGACGAGGTCCTTGGCCCGGAAGGTCCAGGGCTTGCCGTGGGCGCCGTCGGTGATCGGCGTGCGGACTTGGCCCACGCGGGCTGCGTCGTCCGCGTAGTACCAGTCGAAGGCCTCGCCCGCGGCGAGCCGCTTCTTGAGGTAGGCGCGGTCGGTGATGTCGTCGGCCTCCGTGAGGTCCGCGTGACCGGGCGCGTCGCGCCAGTCCGAGATCGGCGGGTAGTAGTCGATCCCGACCGCGTCGATGCTGGCATCGGAGAACAGCGCGTCGAGGGGAAAGCGCACGGTCGCGCCGCCGTCGAGGACGTGGGCGCCGTACTCCGTCCAGTCGGCGGCGTAGACGAGCTTCACGCCGGGCCCAAGCGTCGACTTGAGTTCGCGGGCCAGCGCGGTCAGCGCGGCCACGGCCGGGTAGGCGCCGCCCGCGCCGCCCGCGCCGC
>NZ_CAXTBY010000013.1:45792-54868 GCF_964242245.1 uncultured Methylobacterium sp.
AGCGCGGTCAGCGCGGCCACGGCCGGGTAGGCGCCGCCCGCGCCGCCCGCGCCGCGCACGCGCGTCAGCCCGATCAGCTCGCTCGCGACGACGAAGCCGGCGAGCGGCGTGCCGGCCGCCGCCCACTGGACTGCGAGGTCGGCGTAGTGCAGCGCCTGCCGGCGGTAGCCCGCAGGCCCCGCGAAGTAGGCCTGGACCTGCGCGTCGGCCGCCGCCGTGCCGTCCGGGCTGCCGGGCCGGCCGGGCGCCGGGTCGCAGGTGATGCGCCCGCGCCAGGGATAGGGCGGCTGACCGGCGGCCGCGGGATCGCGCGGGTCGGGCAGGCCGTTGCCGGGCGGGATGTCCATCATCACGAAGGGGTAGAGCACCACGGCGAGGCCCCGGCGGGCGAGGTCCGCCACGAGGCGCGTCAGGCCCGCATCCGACGGCGTGCCGCCGTAGGCCGGGGTGCCGTCGGGGGCCGCCGACACGGTGTCCACCGCGGCGCGGTCGAGGCCGGCGACCCGCCACGTGTCGCCCGTCGTCGTCTTGTCGCGGATCTCGACCCGCGGCGCGATGCGGCACCGGCCGGCGCGCAGGTCGTCGCCGAACCACGCCACCACGACGGCGACCCGCGCCAAGTTCGGGCAGAGCGCCTGGAGCGCGTCGAGGGAGGCGATCACGTCGGTCGCCGCCTGCAACTGGAACCGGTTGGCAGCTTGCGTCCGGCCGAGGCCGAGATCGACGGTGACGGGGGCGGGATCGAGGCCGAACTCGCTCGATCCCGGGATCAGGTCGACGGCCCGGATCAGGGGCGCGAGGCCGTTGACCGGCCGCACCACCTCGAAGGAAAACTGCGGGATGCGGTTGCCGTAGTCGGCCAGCGGCAATCCCTCGAACACGGCGTAGGCGAGGCCGCGATAGGCCGGCGCGTCGGCTCCCTCCTTGGCGACGATGAGCGGGTCGGGCGCCTGGGTCTGAGAGCCGGTGTGAATCCGGCAGGTGATCGCGGTGCGGTCGAGCTCGGTCCCGTCCGCCCAGATCCGGCGGACGTAGGCGATCTCGCCCTCGCACAGGCCGACCGCGAGGTTGGCGTAGTAGGCGTAGGTGGTGCGCACCGTCCGCTGCCCGCCGCCGCCCTTGGCGGCACCCGCCGCCCGCTCGACGGTGGTGTTGGCGACCTCGAGCGGGCGCGTCGCCCAGATCAGGGTGCCCCCGAGCTTCGCCCGGCCGTAGACGCGGGGCACCGGGTCGCCCTCCGTCGAGGAGAGGCCGGCGACATCCGACAGCCGCGGCCCGGAGACGAAGCGCGGGCTCGTGCCGGCGCCGAACAGCGCCCCGTCGAGGCCGGCGCCCGCCACCGCGCCGGCCACCCGCCCGACCACCGCGCCGATCGGCCCGCCGAGGGCGGTCCCCACCGCCGCGCCCGCCGTGGACAGGATCAGCGTGGCCATGGCGGGCTCCTACGCGATGAAGAGGGATGGGCGAAGGTTGCCGGGATATACAAATTTTTGTATCGTCTTAGCCTGCTCAGATTCGCAGCGCCGGGACCGGGCACGACCGAGCGGTCGAAAACCGTAGTCTTCTGCGGCACTTCACTCGACGATCTCCGTGGGTTTCCGGCGGCGGCCCGTCATATGGCAGGACATCAGATCGATCGGGTCCAGGAGGGACGTGACCCTGACGACTGGAAGCCGATGGGATCGGTCGGGGCTGGTGTCCGGGAGATCCGTATCCGCGAGGACGATGGTACCTTCCGGGTGCTGTACGTCGCGAAGTTCGCCGCCGCGGTCTACGTGCTCCACGGCTTCCGGAAGACCACGCAGAAGACCGCCCGCGGCGATCTTGCTTTGGCGAAGAAGCGCTATTCCGACCTCTTGGGAGCGGTGAAACGATGAGCGACGAACAACGGTTCGACAGCGTCTGGAACGCGATCGAGGACACGCCGGCACAGGCCGCGACCATGCGGCTGCGCTCGCACCTGATGCTCGTCCTGCGGGACCATATCGCGCGCGAGGGCCTGACCCAGGCACGCGCCGCCGCGATCCTCGGCGTGACCCAGCCGCGCATCTCCGACCTGATGCGTGGACGGATCGACCTGTTCGCGATCGAATCCCTCGTCACGATGCTGTCAGCCGCCGGATTGCAGGTGGAACTGCGCGTGGCCCGCGCTGCGTGAGCGAGCCTTCGGCCGCCGGATGAGATCCGGGCGGCTCCGGAAACCGGAAAACTCCCGCCAGGTGCCGCCGCCACCACGGCGTGAACGCCACCTCCGTCACCACGGCGCGGTCGTGGGCGTGGATCATGCCCGCCTCCGTCGCGATGGCGCAGTGGCGGGCCGGGAGGTGGGCGCGGAAGGCGAAGAGCAGCACGTCGCCCGGCCGCGGCGCGTAGGCGGCCAGCGGCTCCGCGACCGGCAGGAGGTGGCGGCACGCCGCCTCCGTCAGCGGGTCGGCGCCGGGGGCGGCCGATTCCGCCCAGGTGCCGGAATAGGGCGGGGCGGCCTCGGGCTCCGGGCCGAGCAGACCGCGCCAGACGCCGCGCAGCAGGCCGAGGCAGTCGCAGCCCACGCCCTGAAGCGAGGCTTGGTGCCTGTAGGGCGTGCCGAGCCAGAGGCGCGCCTGCGCCGCCACGTCGGCTCCGGTGAAGCTGCCCGTCATCGCCCCGCCCCCGATCATCGGAACAGCGAGCCGCCGTCGAGGCCCGGCCCGGCGCCGGGGGCGTAGCGCAGGACGAAGTCGTTGCCCGGCATGTGCGGAAATCCCCGGAAGTTCGGCACGTTGGCGAACTTTTCGCGGCAGGTGGCGAGGCGCTTGTCGCAGCCGGCCGTGAGGCTGAAGGCGTCGCCCGGCGCGACCGTGCGCGGGGGCGCCTCCCACAGCTCGATGAGCGCGCCGAGGTGGGTGCGCACGTCCGCGGACAGGCCGGCGTTGGCGCCGGAGATCCAGGCGAGGCGGCCGCCGGAGAAAACGCCGTCGGCGAAGGCGTCGGCGAGTGCGGCGTCGACGGTGCCGGGCTCGGGCAGCGCCCGGACGGCGCCGGTCGTGCGGAACCCCGAAAGATCGACCCGGCAGCGCGCATCGCCGAGGTCGGCGCCGCAGGTGGCGCGGTAGGTGCGGCCGCGCTCGGCGTCGAGGCGGTCGGCCAAGCCCCGTATCTCGGCCACGAACGCGTCGCCCGCCCGGCGGATTTCGCCGATCGTGCCGACGTCGAGGAGCAGCCGCGTCTCGGGGGCCGTCCAGTCGACGAGCCAGGTCTCGACGCCGGCGCCGTCGTAGAGGCCGCCGGCGATGTCGGCCTCGGTGAGCCCGAGCCCCGAGAGCGCCCCCGCCACGTCCCCGCCCGAGACGGCAAAGCCCAGCTCGGCGCCGGCCTCGGCCGCCTCCAGGCCGGTGCGGGCGGTGCAGGTGAGCCCCGCGATCACGAGGTCGCGGTCGTGGTCGGTGAAGCCCAGCGCCACCCCGTCGCGGCGCCGGAGCGCCCAGCAGCGGCACAGGGTTGTCACCCCGCCCGCGAGGTGGGCGGCGAAGGCGGGCGGCAGGTCGCGCATCTCGTTCCCTCCTCCATGTCGGTCCGCGTGCCAGCGGCGAGGCGAAGCTCGGTCACGGCACGATCTCGATCAGCGGCACCTTGGGGATTTCGCCCGCGGTGAAGGCTTCGAGGTTGACCGTGAGGTCGTCGGTGTCGAAGCGGACCGGCACGTCGAACTCGAAGCCGGCGGTGACCGCGGCGCCGGCGGGCGGCACGGCGCTCGCCCCGAAGGTGACGAGCCCCGTCGCCGGGTCGCAGGTGAAGGCCCGCGGCGGCGCCTCCGCGCCGGCGACCGCCACGCGCACGGTGCCGGCCACCGGCTTGGCGATCGTCCGCGCGTAGGGCGACACCCCGGTGCCGTAGGTCTTCACCAGCGCGAACACGGCGGTGGCGCCGTCGCCGACCCCCAGGCGCTGGTCGCCGGGACCGGGGATGCGGCCCGGCGGCCCGGAGCGGAAGTCGACGCGGTCGCGGTAGCGGAAGCCGTAGAGGCGCCCGCGCCGCTCCTCGAAGAAGCTCAGCACCGCGTGCAGCGCGTCCAGCGTCCGGATGCCGAGGCCGGCATCGTACCGCCGCCGCGAATCCGCCCAGCGGCTGTTGCGGTGCTCGCGGCCCGAGGCGAGCGTGACGATCTCGGTGAGCCGGGTCGGGCCACCGCTGCCGCGCAGGCTGACGTCGAGGGGAAAGCGCACCTCGTGGAAGTCGTCGGGCATGCGGGATCTCCCTCACAGCGCCCGCTGCCCGCGCGCGACGGCGCGGGCGAGGCTCGCCGTGACCTGCGCCTCGGACTTGCGGAACGAGCCCGCGTCGGGCGTGGCGATGTTGACCGTCACCGCCACCGGACGGCTGCCGGCGCCGGCTGCGACGCCCAGGCGCCCGTCCGAGCCGCGGCGCAGCGGCAGGATCGCCTCCGGCCCGGCCTCGCCCATCAGCCCGGTGCCGCCGCTCATCGGGAAGTAGGTCGGCGCAGCGACGATCCCGCCGGCCGCGAAGGGTCGCACCCGGCCTGCCTGGAACACGCCGCCCCGGGCGAATCCCGACTCGCTGCCGGTGCTGCTGCTCGTGCCCGAACTCAGCAGCGTGTTGACGAGGCCGGTGATCCCCGTCCGCACGGGGGTGAGTGCCGCCCGCACCGCCGCTCCGGCCAGCCGCGTGCCCAGCGAGCCGAGCACGCCGTCGAGCTGCCGACCGGAGGCGAGGCTGCGGGTCAGCGCCGACGACAGGCTCTGCCCGAAGCGCTGGGCCAGCTTGTCCAGGGTGTCGAGCTGCTTGATGCGGGCGGCGTTCGCCCGGTCGGGGTCGGTCTCCGCCATCCGATTCGGTCCTTCAGCTTCGGTGCCTGCCGATGCCGCAGCGTCAGGCCGGGTCCGGGTGCGCCGCGATCAGGCGCTCCAGGTCCGCCCGGCGGAGCGGCCGGACCTCGGCCGGGCGACCGCGTGCGATGAGGAGTTCGCGCGGCGTGGCGCGCCAGAGGTCGCGCGGGCTCCAGCCCAAGGCTCCGAGCCCGAGCGCCAGGGCCTCGTCCCACGGGAAGGCGGGCGTCTCGCCCGGCGCGTGCCCTCCCGTGGCGCTCAAGGGTCCGGCGGCGGCGCCCCGAAGGCGGCGACGAGGGCTTCCCCGAGGGAGTCCGTCACCCCCGCGAGCCCCCCGGCGAGCGGCAGGCGCGCGACCTCCGCATCGTCGAGGTCGTGCCCGCCGCCGCGGAGCGCGGCGCCGAGCAGCGCGATCAGGTCGCGGGCCGCGAGCCGGCCGGCCGAGAAGCGCTCGGCCAGCCCGGCGAGGTCGCCGGCCTGCAGGGCGTCCTCCAGCTCGGCGAGCGCCCCCAGGGTGAGGCAGAGGGTGTAGCGCGTGCCGCCGAGATCGAGCGGCACCTCGCCGCGCCTGCGGTTGGCCATCGCCCGCCTCCTCAGGCCGCCGTGAAGGCGAGTGCACCCGCCGAGTCGAGGCTCATGTCGAAGGTGACCTCGCCGGCATGGTCCCCGCGGTACTCCAGGGCGGTGATCTGGAACGGCCCTTCGAGGGTGCCGAAGGCGGGCACCACGACCTGGAAGGTCTCGATCAGCCCGTCGAAGAACAGTTGCCGCAGGCGCAGGTCCGAGGCCTCGTCGCGGAACACCCCGGAGCCGGAGAGCGCGGCCCGCCGCACGCCCGCCCCCGCGAGCAGCTCGCGCCAGCGGCCGGCCGAGTCGGCGTTGGTGACGTCGACGGTCTCAGCGTTGAACGCGACCTGCCGGGCGCGAAGCCCCGCCACCGCGACGAAGGCACCGCTGCCGTTGCCGGCCTTGATGAGCAGGTCTTTCCCCCGTTGCGCGGTCATGCCGGCCTCCGATCGTCGTGGTGGTGGATGGAAGGGCTCAGGCGAGCGTCTCGGTGACGGCCTGAAGGGTGAGCGTCGCGCGCGCCTCGCCCGATCGCTCGTCGCGGCGGGCCGAGAGGGCGAGAACCCGGAGCGTCACCAGGACGTGGCCACTGAGCGCGAAGGCAGGATCTTCGACCAGCGCCGTCATCCGCTCGGCGGCGTCGAGCGCGGTGCGGACCGAGCCGGGGCGGGCGAACACCACGAGGTCGTGGCTGTGCTGGTGGCGGCGCGCACCGTCGACGGCATCGTCCCGGATCTCCGCGTTTCCGAACATCGCGTAGACCGGCGGGGCGCCGGAGGGCGGCTCGTCGTAGAGCCGCACGCTCCCGCCCATCAGCCGGGCGAGCGCGGCGTCGGTCGAGAAGCGCGCGATCAGCGCCGCCCGCATCGCGAGGAGCGGGCTCGGCACGGGGCCGGGCTGGGCCGCCGCGGGGAGGGATGGGCCGGGCGGCGTCATCAGCTTGCCTCCGGCGTCTCGGCCTGCGCGCACAGGAGTTCGACGTGGCAGACGAGATCGCGCCCGCGCTCGTCCGGATCGACCACGCTGCGGATGGCGAAGCGCCGCGGGCCGGCGGCGAGCCGCATCGCCGGGGTCAGCCCCGGCCGCGCCCGCAGGGTGATGCGGTGGGTCGCGGCGCTGTCCTCCCGGCCGCCGCGCAGCCGCTCGACCGCGCCGACGGGCTCGATCGCCCCCCACAGCACCGGGCCGGCGACGTAGCGCCGGAGCGTGCCGCCGAAGCCGTCCGGCTCCTCCACCGGCAGTTCCAGCACGAGCCGCCGCCGGCGCAGGCCGATCGGCGTGCGTGCGCGCGTGTTCGCCATGGTGGACTCCGAATTTCAGGAAAGCCGGACTTCCTCGCCCCACCCGCGGGATGAGGGCCCGTGCGTCGCGGGGCGCCGTCAGAGGCGCAGGCGGCGGAACGGCGCCGCCAGGGCCGACGGGTCGGCCGCCTCCGAGACGGCCTCGTCGCCGCGGTGCTCGTAGCGGGCGGCCGCCAGCCGCTGGATCGCCAGCTTCAGGGGCGGCGGCAGGGGCGGACCGTCGCCGCCGTAGCCGGCCGCGACCTCGATCATCAGGCCGTGGCCCGGGACGAACGGGATCGTCGGCGCGATGGAGAGGCACGGCGCCTCGACCGGATCGGGGCCGAGCGCGACGAGCCCGGGCGCGAGGGCGGTCACGGTGCCGTCGGCCCCGCACGATTCGGCCCGCACCACGGCGACGAGGGGGCTCAGCGGGATCGGAACCCAGCCATCCTGCGGGCGCCGGTGCAGCACGATGCGGTAGGTGCCCGGCACGAGGGCGCGGCGGGTCTCGGCCTCCAGGCTCGCGCGCGCGGCCGCGATCAGGTCCCGGAGCAGAGGGTCCTCGGCCCCCGCGTCGTCCGGGTCGAGGCGCAGGTAGCCCCGCATCTCGGCAAGGCTCACCGGCTCGACGGTGGCGCCGGCCACGCGTATCGGGATCATCGCGCGTCTCCGTTTCAAGGTGCGTCGAGGAGGTTCGATGGCGTTCCGGTGCGGCCCACGACGCTTGGCAGCGGCGCTCCTCGTCCTGGCGCTCCGGGTCGGACCGGCCGAGGCGGTGGTCGGCGGCGTCGCGGCGCCGGCCGACGGCGCCGTGATGGTGCTGTCGTCCCAGGGCGGCGTCTGCACCGGCATCGTCGTGGCGGCCGACGCCGTGCTCACCGCCGGCCACTGCGCGGCCGGCGGCCTGGAGCACCGGGTTCACTTCCGCGGCGAGGCGGGCGAGCCGATCCTCGTCGAGGTCGCGGCGCGCATGGTGCATCCCGGCTACGATTCCGGCGCGATCGCGGGACGGCGGCGCTCGGTCGACCTCGCGCTGCTGCGCACCGCGACGCCGCTTCCCGCGCGCTTTGCCCCCGCCCCCTTGAGCACGGCGATGCCGCGGGCCGGCGAGAGCCTGACCCTGTCCGGCTACGGCGCCGACAGGCCCGGCGATCCGCGCTCGACGGGAACCTTCCGCAGCGTCGCGCTGCCGGTGATCGAGCCCTACGGGCCGAGCCGCATCCTGGTCTGGCTCAGGGCCGCGGGCCGCGCCGGCGGGTGCCAGGGCGATTCCGGCGGCCCGGTCTCCCGCGACGGCGGCGTGCTCGCCGTCACCGCCTGGATCGGCGGCGCCTGCGGCGGCCTCACGCAGGGTGTGCTGCTCGCCCCCCAGCGCGACTGGCTCGACCGGACGCTCGCCGGCTGGGGCCGCGCCGCACACTGGGTCTAAGGCAGCCCGCGCGTCTCATCCCATGGAACCGCGCCTTGGCCGGCGGATTGCCCTAGGCTAAGCTTCAGACCCATCAGGCCGAAGGCGCCCTCGGCCCCGGAGAGAACGATGCTCACCCTCCTCCGCGGCGCCCTGCTCCGAGGCGCGTTCCTCGGCAGCCTCGTCGGCCTGGTGCCCCTGCCCGCCCAGGCCGTCATCAACGGCGAGGTCACCCGCGACCCGAACGGGACGCGCAACTTCGTCGTGCGCATCGAGAGCACCCAGGGCGAGATCTGCTCCGGCACCCTGATCGCGTCCGACCTCGTGCTGACCGCGGCCCACTGCGTGATGCATCCGGCCGGATACAGCATCGTCGCGGTCGACCGCGGATTTCGCCAGCACCGCATCGCGGCGATCGCCGCCTCCATGCATCCCGACTTCGTCCCCGGCACCACCCCCGAGGATCAGCCCGGCATCGACCTCGCGCTCTTGAAGCTCGAGCAGCCGCTGGGCGCCGACTACGCGCCCCTCGACCCGCGCGGCGCCGAGTCGATCGGCAACGGCGAGGCGGTGGACATCGCCGGCTTCGGCGTGGTCGCCGAGAACCGCCGCAACACCGCCCGCACCCTGCGGCAGGCACACCTCGTCTCGATCGGCTCGCTGCAGGTCGCCAACCGCGTCACCGTGGTGACCGACCGGCGGCGCATGGCCGAGACCGCGGGGGCCGGAGCGTGCCTGGGCGATTCGGGCGGCCCGATCCTCGCGGGCGGCCCCGGCGGCTACCGCATCGTCGGCGTGGTGAGCTGGTCGAGCGGCGCCATGCAGCAGGATTCCCGCCGCCGCACCGCCTGCGGCGGCTTCACCGCGGTGACGCCGGTGGCCGAGCATTCCGGCTGGATCGCGGCCCGCGCCGCCGAACTGTCGCGCATCCAGGTCGGCGAGGCGATGCCCGCCGGGCGCGGCAACCGCTCCGACTGGATGGCCCGGCCGGGGCG
>NZ_CAXTBY010000014.1:0-54537 GCF_964242245.1 uncultured Methylobacterium sp.
TTCGACCCGACCCGTGCCGCCGATTATCCCGCCCTCATCGGCTGCGACGAGGTCGGGCGCGGCGCGCTCTGCGGGCCGGTCGTCGTCGCCGCGGTCTGGTTCGATCCGGCGACGCTGCCCCCGGACCTGCTCGGTCGCCTCGACGACAGCAAGCGCCTCAGGCCGCCGCTGCGCGAGGCGCTGACGCCGCTGATCCGCACCCATGCCCACGTCGCGGTGGCGGCGGGGGCGCGGGCGCTGATCGACCGGGTCAACGTCCGCGTCGCGACGCTGGACGCCATGCGCCGAGCGGTGCTGCGGCTGGCCTTGGACGCGACCGTGCTCGTCGACGGGCGCGATGCCGTGCCAGGGCTGTCGCAGCCGTGCCGCGCCGTGATCGGCGGCGACCGGCTGGTGCCGCAGATCGCCGCCGCCTCCATCGTCGCCAAGACGTTCCGCGACCGGCTGATGCGGGTGCTGGCGCTGCGCCATCCGGGTTACGGCTGGGAGCACAACGTCGGCTACGGCACGGCCGTGCACGTGGCCGGCCTCGCCGCCCGCGGCCGCAGCCCGCACCACCGCCTGAGCTTCACCCGCGCCTATCCGGTGGCTGAGTAGGCGGCCTCACAGCAGGGCGAGCTGCCCGCCCGGCTTGGTGAAGGCGGACGCGTCGAGCGTCACCCGCGCGCGGGCGTAGCCGAGGCGGGCCTTGGCCAGCCGCATGCGCGTCGCGATCAGCTCGGCGTAGGCGCCCGTGCCGGTCATGCGCCGGCCGAAGGCCGCGTCGTACTCCCGGCCGCCGCGCGCCTGCGCGACGAGGGAGAAGACGTGGCGCTGCCGGCCCGGGTAGTGCGCCGCGAACCAGTCGGCCACCAGATCCTTCACCTCGTGCGGCAGGCGCAGCAGCACGTGGCCCGCCTCCCCCGCGCCGCAGGCGCGAGCCTCGCCGAGGATCGCCTCGATCTCGTGGTCGTTCAGCGACGGGATGATCGGCGCCACGATCACCATCACCGGCACGCCGGCCGCGCTGAGCTGCCGGATCGCCTCCAGGCGCTTCTGCGGATGCGGCGCCCGGGGCTCCATGCGGCGGGCCAGGACCGGGTCCAGCGTCGTCACCGAGACCGCGACCTTGACGAGGTTGCGCGCCGCCATCGGCGCCAGGATGTCGAGGTCGCGGGTCACGAGGTTCGATTTCGTCACGATCCCGACGGGATGGCGATGGCGCGCCAGGACCTTCAGCACCGCGCGGGTGATGCGGTGTTCGCGCTCGATCGGCTGGTACGGGTCGGTGGCGGTGCCGAGCGCGATGGTCCGCGCCGCGTAGCCGGGCGCCGCCAGCTCGCGTTCGAGGAGGCGCGCGGCGTCGGGCTTGGCAGATAGCTTCGTCTCGAAGTCGAGGCCCGGCGAGAGGCCGGCATAGGCGTGGTTGGGCCGCGCGAAGCAGTAGACGCAGCCGTGCTCGCACCCGCGGTACGGGTTGATCGAGCGGTCGAACGGGATGTCGGGCGAGGTATTGCGGGTGATGATGCTGCGGGCCCGCTCCACCGTCACCTCGGTCCGCTGCACCGGAGCCGGCTCGTCCCGCGGCCAGCCGTCGTCGAGGATCTCGCGGCGGGTGGCCTCGAAGCGCCCGTCCGGATTGGCGGTGGCGCCGCGACCGCGCACGGAACCCGGAGCGGCCGTGCTCGCGGCAAGCCGCCGGGACGGCATCGATTCGGGATCGCGAAGGATGCGGGACTTCGGCATTGCGTCGGCGGCGCCAAGCGTCGAGGGTTTTCACGTGGAACATATCAGGAACAAACGCAGCGTGATACGCCTCGATTTTAGGCAGGCCCGGCTTCGTTGTGGCCGGGCGGCAACGTCCCGCCGTCTCCGTTGCGGCGCAGTGTTTTCGCCCCGCAAAAATACGTTATGCGCGGCCATGATCTCCGCCCTGGTCTTCATCGCCGACCCGCGCGATGCCGACGCGATCGACTGTCTCGCCGATTCCCTCGGCACCCTCGTCGCGGGCGTCGCGGCCGGGCTCGTCGGCGACGCCGTGATCGTCGCCGGCGGTCCGAGCGATGCCGTCGAGACCATCGCCGACGCGACCGGCGCGGCCCTCGTCGTCCTGCGGCGCGGCGCGAACCCGTGGGCCGCGGGCGCGGCGGCGGCGCGCCGCGACTGGGTGCTGTGCCTGGAGGCGGGCGACGTTCCCGGCGAGGGTTGGGTCCGCACCCTCGACCGCTTCGTCGGCACCGCGCGCGCGGAGACGCGGCTCGGGCGCCTGCGCCGGCCCCACGCCGGGCTGGCGCTCCGCATCCTCGTCCGCTGCGAGGCGGTGATCGGCGCCCGGCGCGCGCGGGCGGGCGATCTGGTGCGCTGCGACCGGCTGACGGCCGACGGCGTCTTCTCGCCCCGGCTGCGGCCGCGCCGGCTCATCGCCCGCATCGACCGGGCGTGACGCTCACGCCGTGGCGAAGGCGCCGCGCCGCAGGTGCTCGTCCAGCCGCGGCATGATCTCCACGAAGTTGCAGGGGCGGTGCCGGTAGTCGAGCTGCTGCGCCAGGATGCCGTCCCAGGCGTCGCGGCAGGCGCTGGGCGATCCCGGCAGCACGAAGATGTAGGTCGCGTGCGCCACGCCCGCGGTCGCGCGCGACTGCAGCGTCGAGGTGCCGATCTTGTCGTAGGAGATGCGGTGGAAGACCGCGGAGAACCCGTCCATGCGCTTCTCGAACAGCGGCTCCAGCGCCTCCGGCGTCACGTCGCGGCCGGTGAAGCCGGTGCCGCCGGTGGTGACGACCACGTCGATCCCCGGATCGCGCGTCCAGGTCTCGACCTGCCCGCGGATCAGCGCGGCCTCGTCCGGAACGATGGTGCGGGCGGCCAGCCGGTGGCCGGCCCCCGTGAGCCGCTCCGCGAGGGTGTCGCCGGAGCGGTCGTCCCCGGGCCGGCGCGTGTCCGAGACGGTCAGCACCGCGATCGAGAGGGGTACGAAGCTGCGGGCGGTCTGGCCTTCGGACATGGGTCTGCCTCCTCTGTCCCGGGGCATATGGGTCGGGCCGGAGGTGATGTCCCGCGCCCCGGCAGGCAGGCCGACGCCGATCTGCTATACCGAACGGACGTGATCCGGCCTCCGGTCGACGAAGCGTGGTGCCGCATGGATGATCGTCCCGTCCGCCTGACCAGCCTCGCCCACGGCGGCGGCTGCGGCTGCAAGCTCGATCCGGCGACCCTGCGGACGCTGCTCGCCGACCAGCCGGTTGCCGGCCCGTTCGAGCGGCTGCTCGTCGGCAACGAGACCGCGGACGATGCCGCGGTCTGGGCGCTCGACGACGGCACCTGCGTCATCGCCACCACCGACTTCTTCACGCCGATGGTGGACGATCCGCACGATTTCGGCCGGATCGCGGCCACCAACGCGATCTCCGACGTCTACGCCATGGGCGGGCGGCCGATCATGGCGCTCGCCATCCTCGGCATGCCGGTCGGGAAAATCGCTCCCGAGGTGGTGGCGCAGATCCTGAAGGGCGGGGCCGCCACCTGCGCCGAGGCCGGCATCCCGATTGCGGGGGGCCACTCCATCGACACCCCGGAGCCGATCTACGGGCTCGCTGTCATCGGCACCTGCCGCCGCGAGGACGTGCGCCGCAACGCCGACGCCCGGGTCGGCGACGCCCTGATCCTAACGAAGCCCCTCGGCGTCGGGGTCTACGCCGCCGCGATCAAGCGCGCGGCGCTGCCGCCGGGCGGCTACGACGCCTTCCTCGCCACCACCACCCTGCTGAACCGGATCGGCCCGGAGTTGGCCGCCGATCCGGCGGTGCACGCGCTCACCGACGTCACCGGCTTCGGCCTGCTCGGGCACGGCCTGGAATTCGCCCGCGGCGCGGGCTGCCGCCTCGTCATCGACTGGCCCGCCGTGCCGCTGCTGCCGAGCGCGGAGCCGCTTGCCAGGGACGGCTTCGTCACCGGCGCCTCGCACCGCAACTGGACCGCGTTCGGGGCCGAGGTCGTGCTCAGGGAGGGCTTTCCCGATTGGTCCCGCCACCTGCTGACCGACCCGCAGACCTCCGGCGGCCTCCTCGTCGCCTGCGCCGCCCCGCGTGCGGAGGCGATCCGCGACCGCATCCGCGCGGCCGGGTACCCGGCTGCCGCGATCGTCGGGCGGGTGGAGGCGGGGGCTGCCGGAATCCGCGTGGACGGCTGAGGAACGCGTTCTTCATCACGGCCTGCGACGGTGCGCCGCCGCGATGCGTCGCGCGAAGCCGCCCGGGATGCCCTTGAACGACGCCCTCGATCCCGACCCGGCGCTTGCGCACGGCCTCGCGGGATGGCCCTTCGGCCGCGCCGCGCCGGGCCCCGCCCGCCCTGCCCTGCTGCCGGACGGACGCGCCTGGCCGCGCCTGCGCGTGCTGACGGCGGCCTCCGGCGACGAGCCGCGGCTGGCCGCCGGCATCGCGTCCGTCGCCCGCCAGGGCTTCGTGCAGTGCCGCCACGATGTCGTGGCGCCGGGCGCAGGGTGCGACGCCGCGCTGACGGCGATCCTCGCGGACGCGTCCGTCGATTACCTCCTCGTGCTCCGGGCCGGCGACCTCCTGGCACCCGGGGCGCTGACCGCCCTGTGCCTCGACGCCGTGCTCACGGGCGCCGCCGCGGTCGCGGGCCTGCGCGTCCTGTTCGGCGACGCGGTGGCCGGCCTCGACGTGCCGGCGGCGCGCGGCGTCGAGCCCGAGACCGGCATCCCGTTCACCGGCGGCGAGATACTCTGGGCGCGGGGGCCGCTCGCGGCGCTCGGCCGCCTCGATCCCGCCGATCCGCGCGGCCCCGCCCGCGCCTGGGCGGCCCTGGCGGAGACCGGGGCCGGCGTCTCGCGCATCGGCCGGCCGGTGCTGCTCCAGCACGCCGCCGCCAGCATCGACGCCCCGGCGCCGCGCCTCTCCGTCGCCTCCCTCACCGGCACCGGCCATGCCGGCGGAGCGGGCATCGCCCATCGTCGCCTCGGCGAGGCGCTGGCGCTGTCCGGCCACCGCGTCACCGACCTCCGGCTGTCGGATGAGTCACCCCCGGCCGCCGCCGAGTGGACCGACGCCTTCCCGGCGACGGAGGCGGCGATCCTGGCGGGCGGACACGACCTCGTGCTCGCGGGCAACCTGCACGGAGCGACGCGCAGCCTCGATCTCGTCGGACGCCTCGCGGGGCGCCTGCCGGTGGCCCTGGTGCTCCACGACCTGTTCCCGCTGACCGGGCGCTGCGCTCATCCGCGCGACTGCCCCCGCATCGCCGACGCCGGGTGCGACGCCGCCTGCCCGACCCCCGACGAGTATCCGCAACTGGCGCCCGCGCGAATCGCCGGCACGCGGGCCGGCAAGCGTACGGTCCTCGGGGCGGAGCGGGGACCCCTCCTGCTCGCGAACTCGGAATGGACCGCCGCGCGGGCCGGCGCGCTCGCGCCGCCGGGCGCGAGCGTCGCCCGCATCGCCCTCGCCTTCCCCACGGGCGTGTTCCGGCCGGGCGACCGCCGGGCGCTGCGCCGGGACCTCGGGCTGCCGGAGGACGACCTGCTCATCCTCGTCTCGGCGGTGGTGATCGACGGCCCGGACAAGAACGTGGGCGACCTCGCAGGGGCCCTGCGGCGCGTCGCGGGGCCGGGCGTCGGCTTCGTGGCGGTCGGGCGCCTGGACGATCCCGGCCGGCTCGCCCTGCCGAACCTGTTCGCGCCGGGCCTCGTGGCGGACGAGGCCCGGCTCGCCGCGTGGTACGGCACCTGCGACCTCCACGTCACCGCGAGCCGCCTGGAGACGCTCGGCCAGACCCCGATCGAGGCGGGCCTGTGCGGCACGCCGACGCTCGCCTACCGCACCGCGGGGCTCACCACCTCGGTCATCGACGGCGTCTCCGGACGCCTCGTCCCGGTCGAGCCCGGGGCGCTCGCAGCCGCGCTCGAAGGCCTCGTTGCCGACCGGGCGGCGCTCGTCCGCCTCGGCGCCTTCGCCCGGATCGCCCTGGAGAGCCGCTTCAGCCCGGCCGCGTCCGCGATGTCGATGCACGCGATCCTGCGCGCCCGCGGCCTCGTGCCGGACGGCGCGGAACGCCTCGCCTTCGCCCCGTCGATGCTCGGCCACTTCCCCTTCGCCGAGGCTCCGCTGCCCGGTGCCGCCGGCCTCGTCGAGGCGCCGGGCGGCGGGCTCGTCCGGGGCTTGCGGCGTGCCAAGCAGCGCCTGCTCGGTCGCAGGCTCCCGCTCTGGGTGCGGCGCGGGCTGTACCTCGCATCCCGGGCGCGCTCGATCGGGCGGGCGCGGTGACGGCCCGGCGGATCTACCTCGATCAGACCCACGTCCGCGGCCACGTCACCGGCATCGAGCGGGTCGCCCTCGACCTGTTCTCGCCGGACGTTCTCGGCGACCGGGACGTGCGCGCCGTGCGCAGCGCCGGCATCGCGGGGATGATCGTCGCGCAGCAGGTCGGATTGCCGTGGCGGGCCGTTCGGGACCGGGACGCGCAGTTCCTCATGCCCGGCTTCCCGCCGGGCCCGCTGTTCGCGCCGATGCGGGCGCGCTGCACCCTCTACGTCTATGACACCTTCCTGCTGACCCGGCCGCAGGACCTCAACTGGAAGAGCCGGCTCTACATGGTGCCGGGCTTCCGCCTCGCGATGCGCTGGGGCCGGCGCTTCCTGGCGATCTCCCGCACCACCGGCGAGGCGCTGCGCCGGGTCTGCGCCGCGGACGCGATGGTCGCCCTGCTCCGGCCCGCGGTGCGGGACGTGTTCGGCCTGGCAGGCCTGCCCGGCCCTGCCGCCTGCCGGCCGGGCGAGCCGCTGCGGATGCTGGCGATCGGCACGATCGAGCCGCGCAAGGGCTACGCGGCCTCCGTCGAACTCGCCGCCGCCCTGATCCGGGCCGGCGTGCCGGCCGAGTTGCACATCGTCGGGCGCGTCGGCTGGGGCCGGCACGCCTTCCTCGACGACCCGCCGCCGTTCCTCACCTGCCACGGCTACGTCGACGACGCGGCCCTGCGCTCCCTCGCCGCCCGCTCGCACCTGCTGCTCTCGACGTCGCGAGCGGAAGGGCTCGGCCTGCCGCTGCTGGAGATCCAGCACGGCGGCCTGCCGGTCGTCGCGCCGCAGGGCGCGGTGTTCCGCGAGGTGCTGGGCGAGAGCGGGCTCCTCATCCGGCCGGACGATCCCGCCCGCGCCGCCGCGGACGTGGCGGACTGGCTTCGATCGGGCCGGTACGGCGCAAGCGCGGCCGCCGCCCGGGGAAACGTCGCGCGCTGGAACGGCCTTGCCGAACGCGATGCCGAATACTTCCGGGCCTACCTCGATCACGGCCCCTCGGCCTACGGTCCGGAGCATCTCATCCCGGTGCCGTCCCTCGCTTCCAAGACCAGCAGCCCTTGATGCTGACGCCTCAAGGGCGACCCGCCGCACGAGCGGCGACGCGCCTTCGCGCTCGCCAACGGCCAACGGAAGGAAGGGTCAAGCGTTCGGGCCGTTGGTATAAGTCGTGATGCAGACTACGTATTGAGTTGCGAGCGATCAGCCCGTTAATCATGCTCGACATCACCGGGCGGTGTCTTCGTCTTTGCACTGGTTTCTGATCTGTTACGGAAGACGAACCTCGGGCGACAGGCTTAATTCTTCGGTGCGAGGATTGCGCAATCTCGATCGTGCACCGTCGTCGCACCCCGTTTCCGTATCGGAACGGGACGGACCCGCTCCGCAACGGGACAGGTCCGGCGAAGCGGTGGGCAGGGCGAGGGGACAGAGGCCGATGTTCGATTTCTCGACACCCGTGCGCGGTGAACCGGTGGACGTGACGCTGCCGCGCGCCGCGTCCGAGCGGGCCGATCCCCGAACCGTCCTGCGCCGCCTCTGGCACGGGGCCGGCTTCCTCGTCCTCGGCGCCCTGTTCATGGTCGCGGCCGCCATCGCCGGGCTCGGCCTGCTGACGCCGGTCTACACCTCCGGCATCCAGGTCCTGATCGATCCTTCCGACCTCAGGGTGGTCGACAACGACGTCAGCGCCCGCACGCCGCAGGCCGACAGCGGCGTGTCGCTCGCCGAGAGCCAGACCAAGGTGATCCAGTCCGACAACGTCCTGCGCCGCGTCGTGGAGAAGCTCCGCCTCGACCGCGACGACGAGTTCGCCAAGCCCGATTCCGACAACCCGACCGTGGTCTGGCTCAGGACGGCGCTGGGCATGCTCCCGCCCGCCGCCAGCCGCGACCCGGTCAACGTCGCCCTCGACACCCTGCAGACCAAGCTGACCGTGCGCCGGGCCGAGCGGACCTTCGTCATCGACGTGCTGATGCAGTCGCGCGATCCCGAGAAGGCGGCGCGGATCGCCAACGCCATCGGCGACGCCTACTTCGCGGAGGAGGCCGGGGCCCGCACGGAGGCCGCGCGCCGCGCCTCCGACGCCCTGAACGGCCGCCTGTCGAGCCTGCGCCGCGACGTCGAGCAGGCCGAGGGCAAGGTGGTCAAGTACCGCGAGGACAACAACCTCGTGGCCGCGAGCGGCCGGCTCCTCACCGACCAGCAGCTCGGCGACCTGAACCAGCAGCTCGTCACCGCGCAGATCAAGACGGCGGAAGCCCGCTCGCGGCTCGATCAGGCGCGGAAGATGAAGGCGGGTGATGCCAGCACGGCGCTGCCCGAGATGCTGCAATCCCTCGAGATGCAGGCGCTCCGGCAGCAGTACGCGACGCTGTCGCGCAACACCGCCGAGCTCGCCACGCGGCTGGGCGAGCGCCACCCGGCGATGGCCGAGCAGTACGCGCAGCAGCGCGACCTTCAGCGGCTGATCCAGCGCGAGAAGGAGCGGATCATCGAGACGACGCAGAAGGACCACGACCGCGCGGCCGCGAGCGAGGCCGCGATCCGCAAGAGCCTCGACCGCGCCAAGTCCGAGACCGTCACGAGCGACCGGGCCAACGTGGGCCTGCGCGAACTGGAGCGGACACTGGAATCGCGCCGCGGGGTCTACGAGGTCTACCTGCGCCGGTCGCGCGAGGCGAGCGAGCAGGAGCGCCTGAACAGCATCAACGTCCGGATCATCTCTCCAGCCATCCCCGCGCGCGTCCGGACGTGGCCACCCTCGCCGAAGGTGGTGCTGCCGATCGCGCTGCTGGTCGGGATCGCGCTGGGCGGCGTGATCGCCCTGTGCCTCGGGGCCGCCCGGGACCGCCGGAACGGACGATCCGGCGGCCGCCCCGCCCTGTCGGGCTCGCGCAGCTTCCGGGCGGCCGATGCTTGAGACGCCGGGACCGCTGCGTCCGGACGGCACCGGACGGGAGCCGCTGCGCGAGCCGTGTCCGGCGCAGCGCTCCGCGGCAGCCCACCCGCGTCAGATTCCGGAGACGGAACGGGGCCTCCTCGGAGACTCCGGCGACGCGGCGTTCCTCCGGCCCGTCGGGCGCACGCCTCCCGGGCGATCGGACGGCGCCCGCGGGACCGGCTCCGCCCGGCCCGTGCGGATGTTCGGCCAAGCCTTCGCCGCCGGGCCCGCCTTCCGTATCCTCGCGGCCGCCGCCGCCCGACCCAAGACCGGGCCGCGCCTCGTCGTCACGGCCAACGTCGACCACATTGTGCTGCTGTCGCAGGACGCGGCCTTCCGGGCCGCCTATGCCGGAGCCGCGGCCCGGACCCTCGACGGCACGCCGCTGGTCTGGCTCGCCCGCCTGCGCGGCCATCCGGCCGTCCGGGTGACCGGGCACGATCTCCTCGCCAGCGCCTGCTTCGAGCGGCCGGCCGCCGGCCAGCGCATCTTCCTCGTCTGCGCCAGGGAGAACGTCGCGCAGGCGATGCGGCATCGTCTCGTCCAGTCCGGCGTCGGCCCCGGTTCGATCGCGACGTGCGTCCCGCCCTACGGGTTCGATCGCGACGCCGCGTATGGGCAGGCGCTGGCCGCCCGCATCCTCGCGCACGGCACGACGCTTCTGGTGATGGGGGTCGGCGCGCCGCGCTCGGAGATCTGGGTCGACCGGCAGGGTGCCGCGCTCGGCGCGCCGGTCGTGCTCGCCGTCGGGGATGCGCTCGGCGTCGCCGCCGGACTGGTTCCGCGGGCGCCGGTCCTGCTGCAGCGGGCGGGCCTCGAGTGGGCGTTCCGCTTCGCGCACGCGCCGCGCCGGCTGTTCCGGCGCTACTTCGTTCGATCGTGGCGCTTCCTCGGCCTCGCGGCGCGCGAGGTGTCCGACGGATCGTCGCGGATGCCGTGAGCGGCTGAGGCGGCTACGCCGGCCCGAAGAGGTCCGGGCGTCGCAGCCGCAGGGCGAGGACGAGGAGCAGCGTCTTCATGTCGGTGATCTCGCCCCGGTCGCTCTGGAGCGCGAGCGCGTCGAGGGCGACCTCGTGCACCGTGATCGCCTCGTTCTCCTCCGCGAGCCCGCCGCCGGCCCCGGACCTGTCGGTCGCCGTGAAGGGTGCCAGGAACATGTCCATCCGCTCCGTCGACACGCCGGGCGCGGTCCACGCGCTGACCACCGGCTCGAGCCGACCGAGCGCCACGCCGGTCTCCTCGTAGGCTTCGCGGCGCGCGCCCTCCTCCGGGTCTCCCTCGTCGAGGAGCCCGGCCGGCGTCTCCACGACCTCCGGCGGGCCGCCGGCGAAGAAGACGGGGGCCCGGAACTGCGACACGAGGAGGGCGACGCGGCGCTCGGGATCGTAGGGCAGGACCGAGACCGCGCGCCCGTGATCCTCGATCTCGCGCGTCAGCCGCGTTCCGTCCGGCATCGTCACCTCGGCGATGAGGTACCGGGCCCAGCCGTCATGAACGAGGCGCGTCCCGCGGATGATGGGTGCCATGCCTGTGGATCTTCCTGCGCGTGCGGCTGTCACCAACAGATCTAGTGGCGCGATCGTTCAGGAATGAGGCGGCTTCGCGGAGTCTCCGCGGCAGGCGTCGCCGCGGCGGATGGTGAAGCGGGTGGCGTCGCCCGCCCGCTCGATCGCTTCGAGGATGTCGCCCCCCTCGCGAACCAGGTTGGGGATGTCGATGGCCGCGAGCGGGTCCGTGCAGGTCACCCGCAACCGCGAGCCTGCCGCCATGGCGCGAAGCGCCCTGCGCGTGCGCAGGACCGGCAGGGGGCACTTGAGCCCGGCGAGATCGAGTTCGGCGAGGTCGGTCGGTGGCGCGTCGCGCATGCACACATCCCGGCGATGGACCGGGCCTCCCACCGGGATCGATGGACGCTATCGGAACGTGCAATCCGTGAAGGCCGGATCGACGGAACGGCGCCAGGGACCGTCGTAGTCCGCCAAGCGGTCCTCCGCGTGCGTGCGGCCGGCGGCGACGATCGCCTCCAGCGGCTGCAGGTGGAGCGTCTCGTCGCGCCCGTGCTCGTCGCGGCGCGCGCGCGCGACCAAGCCGGAACGGGCGATCGCGAGGGCTTCGGCGGCGACGCCCCCGAGGTTGCGTCCCGCGACGGAGGCCGCGAGCCCGAGGCGCGGGACGGTCGCGCGCAGGGCCTCGCGCTCGGTCCCGCCCCAGCCGGAGACGAGGTCCAGCGCCGCGTCGAGGGCGGCGTCGTCGTAGAGCAGTCCGACCCAGAACGCGGCCTGCGCCGCGATCATGCCGGCATCGCCCACGTCGGCGCCGCGCATCTCCAGAAACCGCTTGAGCCGCACCTCCGGGAACACGGTCGAGGCGTGGTTCGCCCAGTCGGAGACGGTGGCGTACGCGCCCGGCATCTGCGCGAGCTTGCCCGCCATGAGGTCGCGGAACGAGGCTCCGGAAACGTCGTGGTAGGTGTCCCCGCGCTTGACGAAGTACATCGGCACGTCGAGCAGCCAGTCGACGTAGGCTTCGTAGCCGAACCCGGGCTCGAAGGCGCCGGGCAGCATGCCGGTGCGGTCGGCGTCGGTGTCGCGCCAGATCTCGGAGCGGCGCGACAGGAAGCCGTTCGGCCGCCCGTCGGTGAAGGGCGAGTTGGCGAACAGAGCGGTCGCCACCGGCTGGAGCGCGAGCGAGGCGCGCATCTTGCGCGCCATGTCGGCCTCCGAGCTGAAGTCGAGGTTGACCTGCACGGTGGCGGTGCGCAGCATCATGTCGAGGCCGAGCGATCCGACCTTCGGCATGTAGCCCGCCATGATCCTGTAGCGGCTCTTGGGCATCACGGGCGTCTCACCCTGAGTCCATTTCGGGCTCATGCCGAGGTCGAGGAAGCCGATGCCGAGACCGTCCGCGACGCGCCGCGTCGCCGCGAGGTGCTCGGCCAGTTCGCGCGCCGTCGCGTGGACGTCGGGCAGCGGTGCCCCCGAGAGCTCGAACTGACCGCCCGGCTCGATCGAGATCGCACCGCCCTCGGGCGCCGTCAGGCCGATGACGTTGCCGACGTCCCAGATCGGCTCCCACCCGGTCTCGCGCGCCAAGCCGTCGAGGAGCGCCCGGATGCCCCGGTCGCCCGCGTAGGGCACCGGTTCGCAAGTCGCGGTGTGGAACGGGATCTTCTCGTGCTCCGTGCCGATCGCGAAGCGCGCGCGGGGCTTCTCGCCGGCCGCGAACCAGTCGATCAACGCGGCACGCGTGGTGAGCGGAGTCGTGTCGGACGTATCGCGCGCCATGCGCTGCCTCGCCATGGGAACAGGAGCGGGAGTGGGAAGCGCGTCGGCCGTTCTTGTCAGAGATCGATACGAGCGGGCCCCGTCGCCGGGAAGTCGTGTCCTTAATCTAGGGCGCAAGACTCGACAACGCGCACGGGACGACGGCGTCGCCGCGGTGCAACGGAGACCAAGCGTGCGCCGGTGCGGCGGTCGCGCCTGATGTGCGCGGGCGCCGTCAGCGCGCGTCCCCGAGAACCGCCTGGACCAGGGCGAGCACGGCGACCATGGCCGTGTCCGCCCGCAGGATGCGGGGACCGAGCGAGAGCGCCACGGTGTTCGGCCGGGCCCTGATCATCGCCCCTTCCTCGGGCGCGAAGCCCCCCTCCGGGCCGACGAGCACGGCGAGCGGCGGCGGATCGCTGCGGTCGGCCGCTCGACTGAGGGCGGCCACCGGATCGGCCACGGCCGCCGCCTCGTCGCAGAAGACCAGCAGGCGCCCGGGGGCGAGTTCGGCGAGCGCGGCCGGCAGGCGCACCGGCTCCGTCAGGTCCGGGACCGCGAGGATGCCGCACTGCTCGGCGGCCTCGATCATGTTGGCGCGCAGGCGATTCGCATTCAGCCGCTCGGACTGGGTGTGGCGCGTGAGCACCGGGCGGATCGTGCCCGCGCCCATCTCCACCGCCTTCTGGGCGAGGTAGTCGAGCCGGGCCGTCTTCAGCGGCGCGAACAGGTAGTGCAGGTCGGGGCGCGCGGTCTGCGGCCGGGTCTGCGCCGCGACCACGAGGTCGGCGCTCTTGCGCCCGGACGGAACGAGCTGCGCCCGCCACTCGCCGTCGCGGCCGTTGAACAGCAGGACCGGATCGTCGGGCTGGCGGCGCAGGACGTTGAGCAGGTAGTTCGCCTGCGCCCGGTCCAGGGCAAGCCGCGCGCCGGCACGAAGGTCGTCCGCGACGTGAAGCCGGGGCGCGGTGAAGTCGTAGGCCGCCATGCGGGTTCCGTCGCGCCCGGGGGCGGCGCTGTCAACGCGGATGCCGGACCCCACCGCGGTGCCGTTGCGGAAATGACACGGATGGGACTTTTCCGGTCGTTCCCCGCCCGAGACCGCACGGGCCCGTTTGCGGCTCGATTGACGCCACATTCCTGTGGCGAAGCGGGGTCAGGAAGACCGGGCAGCCCGATCCGCCGCGCGCGTCCCGCGACGCGGAGGCGCCGGTCGTTGCTGAGGGACGTCGCCGCGGCAACGCGGCGGGGGCGGATGAGGGAGTCGAGACCATGCGCTACAGGACCTACGGATTTGCCGCCGCGCTCCTTGCCGGCAGCGTCGTCGCCAGCACCGGCGCCTTCGCCCAGGCCGCCGAGTGCGGCGCGATCCAGACCACGCTTCAGGCCCGCAAGGATCTCGTCGCAAAGGCGAATTCGGCGTCGAATTCCAAGAAGAAGATGACGCCGCAAGAGGCGTGCGCGCTGTTCGGCAGGCTCCAGAGCAACGGCGCCGAGGGCATCAAGTGGATCACCGCCAACAAGGAGTGGTGCTCCATCCCCGATTCGTTCGCCCAGGGTTTCAAGGCCGATCACACCAAGGTCATCGGCATCCGCACCAAGATCTGCGGCATCGCGGCCCAGGCCGCGAAGATGCAGGCTCAGGCCCGCGTCCAGGCCGAGAACGGCGGCGGGGGCGGCCTGCTCGGCGGGCCCGGCCTGACCGGTTCGTTCAAGCTGCCGCAGGGCGCCCTCTGAGCGGCATGGCGCGCGCGTCCGAACCCGCGTGGGTGCCCGCGCGGCCCCCGGTGTGAGTGCCGGCGAGGCCGCACAATCCCGCGTCGCCGATGCCGTCGCCGGGCACTGGGTCGACCGGCTGGCGCCCCGGGCCGCGCGGCCCTACCTGAGGCTCGCGCGCATCGACCGGCCGATCGGCTGGTGGCTGCTGCTGCTGCCGTGCTGGTGGTCGGCGGCGCTCGCCGCGACCCACGCGGGCATGCCCTGGCCCGACCCGCGCCACCTGATCCTGTTCCTCGTCGGCGCGGTCGCGATGCGCGGCGCCGGCTCGACCTACAACGACATCGCCGACCGCGACCTCGACGCGCGGGTCGAGCGGACGCGGCTGCGCCCCCTCCCCTCGGGCCAGATCACCGCGCGGGCGGCGGCGGCCTTCCTCGCGGCGCAGGCGCTCGTCGGCTTCCTCGTCCTGGTGCAGTTCGACGGATTCGCGATCCTGGTCGGGCTGTGCTCCCTGGTGCCGGTGGCGATCTACCCGTTCATGAAGCGGGTGATGGCGATGCCGCAACTCGTGCTCGGCCTCGCCTTCGCCTGGGGTGCGCTGATGGGCTGGGCGGCGCTCCTCGACCAACTCGCGAGCCCGGCCCTCCTGCTCTACGCCGGCACGATCGCCTGGGTCGTCGGCTACGACACGATCTACGCGGTCCAGGACATCGAGGACGACGAGATCGCCGGGATTCGCTCCTCGGCCCGCCTGTTCGGCCCCCGCCTGAAGCCGGCCGTCGCCCTCTGCTACGGCGCCGCGGTGATCCTGATCGGTGCGGCCGCCCACGCGGCCGGTGCGGGCTGGCTCGGCTATCTCGGGCTCGCGGCCTTCGCCGGCCACCTCGGATGGCAGGTCCTGCGCGTCCAGGCGCGCGACGGCCACGGTGCGCTCACGCTGTTCCGTTCGAACCGCGGCGCCGGACTGGTCCTGTTCCTCGGGCTTGCCGCCGACACCATCCAGCAGGGCTGGGCGAGCTAGGTTTCGGTCGCTCAGGAGCGGGCGATGATCTCGTTCTCGCCCCGGTGGATCTGCGGGCGGGCCGGAAGGCGGCCGGTCTTGCGGCGCACGAGGAAGCGGGGACGACGCGCGCCGAGCGAGCCGTGGCGGCGCCGGATGCGGGTCTTGCCGAGCATCAGCCGGCCGACCTGGGCCGCCACCGTGGCGAGGAGGCCGTCCTCGCGCACGATCATCCGGGGCAATCCGGTCCTCGCCGCGAGGTCGCGCCACGTCGCCACCACGTCCTCCTCGCTGAACGGTCCGAGGCGGGACAGGACCGCGCCGTCGACATCGACCAGCAGCAGGGCGAAGCGATCCTCGCCGCAGGTCTCCGCGGCCTCCGTGGCGAAGGCCAACGCGATGCCCGCAGCCTTCGCCGCATGAACCTGCGTGCCGATCACCGGCAGTCTCGACGCCGCGAAGGAGAAGACCGCCATGGTCGCACCGTCGCTCCCAAGATGTCCGCCGTGCCGATCCAGGGTGTGGAACGTGTTCATCGGTCCGCCGTCCATCTGCAAGTGGCGAGCTTAGTGGATCGCCCGTTCTGACAAGCAGAATTGCGGTTGAACTCCCCCCATGCGCTTAAGAGTGAGCGTTAAGCGATCGTGGACGAGCCTGAGCCTCGCGAAATGCTCAATGCTTCCTTGCGCGGACCCGTCAAAACCGCCGCCATCCGGCTGCGGCCTTGCGATCCTTGTGGCGTTCGCGGCCGCCCCCTACAACGCATGGACGGCGTTCTTGCGCCGCAACACCCCCTTCGCGAAGGACCGGTCCGCACGTCGCTTCCGCGCGGTGGCCGGGTGCGATCCAATCCCTCGCCGGACACGGACCGACATGCCCGACCCAACCGCCGCGGACTTCGTGCTCGACCTGATGCCGGATCTGCGCGACGCGCTGCGCGAGGCCGCCACGCTGGCCATGCCCTTCTTCCGGGAAGGCGGGCACACCGCCGCCCGGGTCTGGTCGAAGGCCGGCGGCTCGCCGGTGACCGAGGCGGACGTCGCCGTCGACACCTTCCTCAAGATCCGTCTCAGCCAACTCGTGCCGGAGGCGGCGTGGCTGTCGGAGGAAACGCGCGATGATCCGGTACGGCTCGGTCGCGATCTCGTCTGGATCGTCGATCCGATCGACGGCACCCGCGCCTTCCTGTCGGGTCATCCCGACTGGTCGATCGCGGTCGCCCTACTCAAGGCCGGCGAGCCGGTGGTCGGGTTCGTGCACGCACCCGCGGGCGGACACGATTACGAGGCCGTCCGGGGCCGGGGGGCGACCCGCAACGGCCAGCCGATTCAGGTTTCCGGGCGGGAGGATCTGGGAACGGCGCGGGTGACCGGCCCGAAGCCGATGTTCGATCGGCTCGGGCGCGGCGCGGCGCAAACCGGCATCGCGTCCGCCTTCGTGCGCGTCGATCGCGTGCCGTCGCTCGCCCTGCGGGTTGCCCGCGTCGCGGACGGCGGCATCGATGTCGGATTGGTCTCGTCCAGTGCGCGCGACTGGGACTTGGCCGCGGCCGACCTGATCCTGCGCGAGGCCGGCGGCGCGGTCTGCGACCTTCACGGCGTGCCGACGACCTACAATCGGCCGGAGCCGATCCACGGGGAGCTCGTCGCGGTGTCGCACGGATTTCGCGACGCGGTCGTCGGCGCCTGGAGCCGCGGGGCGTGAGCCCTCACGCGTGACAGGCCTCGCGCAGGGCGAGCGCCGTCGGAGCGAGGCCGAGGCGCTCGGCGAGGTGCCAGCGCAGTTCGCGGGGCGAGTGGTAGTTGTAGGATCGATCGATGAGGTGGCTGAAATCGACGGTCGGGGTTTCCGACGTCGCGCTCTGCCGGATGCGTCCGACCTTGAAGGTCGCCGCATCGGTGACGGGCGACAGGGCACCGCGGTGCCGAGTGTACTCGAACAACATGTTTTTCTTATAATTTCCATGAGAAGGCCGGCGTTGTCCCGCACGCTGCGGGCCCGGCTCCGTTTCTGAAGACTTCGGTTTCGCCGTCCGGCGCGACCGCTCCGGAAGGGACGGCGGCGTCGGATGGTTTCGGCCGTCTGCACGGCCGCGTGGGTGAGAGAGCGGAGGCTTCAGGCCGCCTGAAGGTTGCCCGCGGCGTCCTTGCCGCTGCGCTTGTCGGTGAGGATCTCGTAGGAGACCTTCTGACCCTCGATCAGGTTGCGCATGCCCGCCCGCTCGACGGCCGAGATGTGAACGAACACATCCTTGCCGCCGTCGTCAGGCTGGATGAAGCCGTAGCCCTTGGTCTCGTTGAACCACTTCACGGTGCCGGTATTCACGTCGGAGAACCTCGTATCGTCGATGAGCCGCTGCGCCCGCACGGATCGGTGCGGGCGCAGCGACGTCTTCAAAGTCTGGTGTGGATGTCGGGGCGTCGAGGCGCATGCCCCGTTGCAGCGTCCGTCTCCGGATCGTGCCGCCCCGCCACAGGACTTATGCGCTCCGTGGGGCTGCAACAAGGCGGAGCGCGTTGAGTCTCGTCCGGACGACGCGATAAAGCTCGGATGCCGGCGCTGGGATTTCCGTCTCCCGCGGTGCATATAAGGGTGCGCTTTTAGGCTTTCAGGCGATCCATGGCAGGTATCTCGGTTTCGTTGGAGGGCGCGAACATCCAGCTCTCGTTCCAGAAGGACGATCAGGCCACCGCGGTGGTGATGGATGCCCGCGCGGCGCGCGCGCTCGTCCGCGCGGTGGGTCAGCTCCTCACCGCCATCGACGAGCCCGAGGAGCCCGACATGGCCGCAGAGATAGGCGACGAGGAGATCGCGATGCTCGACGTCACCTCGTCGGCGATCGAAGTCGGCACCGACGATCAAGGACAGGCGGTGGTCGCCCTTCAGGCCGGCGCGCTACCGCCGTTCCAGCTCCGCCTGACGGACGAAGAGGCCCGCCACGTGGCGACGAGCCTCTCGGAAATCCTCAACGCCCCGCGCGACGTGCGCGCCTCGCACGGCGGGCATTAGCGGGCTCTCCGACGAAGTGGACACCGGTTCGTCGTCGGAGAGCGCGACCGCACAAGGACGTAGGGTCGTGCCCGATCCAACGTGATCGGGCACGACCCAAGGCGCGCCGGCGCTACATCCGCACGCCCGGATCGGTCGGGCTACCCGGGAACACGTCGGGCTCCGAGCCCGGTCCGCCCGGCTCGCCGATGCCGGGATCGTTGACGGGGTAGGGCGTGCGCGGGCCGGTCGGTCCGATATCGGGAAACTCGTCGGGCAGGGGCGGCGCCGGCAGATCGCCGGGCACGGGGTCGGGTGTCGGCAGGCCGGGATTGGCCATGCGATGCCTCCTGTTCAATCTTGGGTGTGAACGGGAAACGGGCCGCCCGGCACCCGGGTTCCGCAGGGACGGAGCAAGCCTCCGCGTCCCGGAAACGAAACCCTTGTTGCGGACGGCGGGCGCGTCGACCCGGCTCAGCGCTTGGCGACGACCTTCTGCGGCTTCGGTTTGGCCCCCGTGGTGGTCGCGATCAGGGCCGCGAGGTGGTCCTGGTCGAGGCCGAGGGACGCTTTCGGAGCTTGCGGCGGCAGGCCGCGCTCCATCCGCCTCGGCTCGATCGAACCCGTGGTGACCGGGTCCGGCAGGCTCGCGAGCGCCCGGGTGCTCGAGGTGGGCTCGCGCTGGACGCGGAGGGCCCAGTGGGCGGCGGTGGACAGCGCGGCGATCGCCAGGATCGCCTTGACGCCGCCCGTGAGGAGACCCCGCATGATGGTCAAGCTCGACTGAACGCAAGTGATACTGGATCGGTTCCCCGACCCGTCACCACCCTCGCCGTTGAGCGTGAATCAAACCGCAACGGCCGTGGCGTGGGCCGTCCCGGAACGGAGCAGAAGATCGGGAGAAATAACGTGGGCCATGCGCCGGGTCCGCGGTTCCTGTTCCCCGCGCCTCCGACACGCCTGCAGCACCCCGGCCCACCAGGATTCATGGGAACGGTCCAGAGAACTGGTCCGGGCCGCCCCGTCACTGCCGACCCCGCTTCCATGCCGGCCCGAGCGGGCTCGCGAAACCTTCAGGCGCATCGGTTGCAGGGATCGCCGATGTAGGTGAAGAGGCTTGAGCCGGCAACCGAAGCGTCAGGTTACGAGGCCTTCCGCGACGATCGGCCTGCGGCCTCGGCGAAGGCGCGCAGCGTCGCGACCTCCCCGTCCGCCTCCGGCAGCGACAGGCGGGCGTAGAGGTCGGCCGCGCCCGCGAAGACCTGCCCGCCCGCCGCGTCCGGCGCGAGGAAGCCGGCGATCTCGCCCATCTCCGCGACCCAGCGGTGGGCCTTCGGCACCATGTCGGGCAGGCCGCGACCGAAGCGGGCGAGCAGTTCCGGCTCGCTCTCGGCCAGTTCGGCGCGGAGCGCCTCGCCCGCGCCCGCGCGCTCGGCTCCCAGCACGATCAGGGCGGCGAGCGCCGTCAGACCCTTGTTGAGGCCGGCGTAGCTCATCTTGAGGGCGGACGCGGCACCGATCCCGCCCGCGCAGGTGCGCACGTCGAGGCCGAGGTCGCGCAGCGCCAGTCCCGGGGCGGTGTCCGGCCCGGCCACGTAGATGCGCGGGCCGACCGCGCCGGGCCTCGGCGGATGGCCGAGGATCGCCCCGTCGAGGAAGGGCGCGCCAGCCTCGGCGACGATGCCACTGATGCCGCGCAGGGTCTCCGGCGAGACGGCGTTCGCATCGACGTAGACCGGCTTGCGCGCCGCTGCCGCGAGCGCGGGTGCGAGGCGCCGGGCGAGCGCGGTCGCGTCCGCCGGCGGCACGATCGACAGGATGATCTCGGCCTGGACGAGATCCGCGTCCTCGGCGTGGACCATCCCGGCAGCCTGCGCCCGGGCGCGGGTCGTCGCGCTGCGCCCGGCGAGCGAGGTCAGGACGCGGGCGCCGTGCCCGGTCAGCCGCGCGGCGACCGCACTGCCCATGGCACCCGGAGCGATCACGGCGATGGTCTGCATGAACTTGCCTCGCGTCGACCGATGAGCCCGCACCGCACCGGACCGCCCCCCGGCCAAGGGATAGCGCGTGACCTACCGCAGCGATCCGCAGAAGCGCTGGATGCGGTGGCATGCCTCCTCCAGCGCCTTGGTCGAGGTGGCGTAGGAGATGCGCAGGTTCGGACCGAGGCCGAAGGCCGAGCCGTGGACGGCGGCGACCCCCTGCGCCTGGAGCAGTTCGGTGACGAAGTCCGCGTCGGTCGCGATGGTCCTGCCCGAAGGCGCCGTGCGCCCGATCGTCTCGGCGCAGGACGGATAGACGTAGAACGCGCCCTCCGGCGTCGGGCATCGCAGGCCTTGGGTCTGGTTCAGCATCGAGACGACGAGGTCGCGCCGCTCCTGGAACGCCGCCTTGAACGTCGCCAGATGCGCCTGCGTGCCGTCGAGCGCCGCAACCGCGGCCCATTGCGAGATCGAGCACGCGCCGGATGTCTGCTGGCCCTGCACGAAGTCCATCGCCTTGATCAGCGTCTCCGGGCCGGCGGCGTAGCCGATGCGCCAGCCGGTCATCGCGTAGGCCTTCGAGACGCCGTTCATTGTGAGCGTGCGCTCGTACAGGCCCGGCTCGATCTGCGCCGGCGTCACGAATTCGAAGTCGCCGTAGGTCAGGTGCTCGTACATGTCGTCGGTGAGCACCCAGACGTGGGGGTAGCGCATCAGCACGTCGGTGATCGCCTTGAGCTCGTCGTGCGCGTAGGCGGCCCCCGACGGGTTCGACGGCGAATTGAGGATGATCCACTTGGTCCTCGGCGTGAGCACCCGCTCCAGCTCCTCGGGCTGGAGCTTGAAGTCGTGCGCCATGTCGGTGTCGGCGAAGACCGGCGTGCCGCCGCACAGCACCACCATCTCCGGGTAGGACACCCAGTAGGGGCGCGGCACCACCACCTCGTCGCCGGGGTTCAGCGTCGCGAGGAGCGCGTTGTAGATCACGTGCTTGCCGCCGGTGCCGACGATGGTCTGCGAGACCTTGTAGTCGAGGCCGTTCTCGCGCCTGAACTTCTTCACGATGGCTTCGCGCAGGGGCACGATGCCGGAGACCGGCGGGTACTTGGTCTCGCCGCGGGTGATTGCCTCGACCGCCGCCTGCTTGATGTGCTCGGGCGTGTCGAAGTCCGGCTCGCCGACGGACAGGCTGATCACGTCCATGCCGCCGGCTTTCAGGTCGCGCGCCTTCTGCGTCATCGCGATCGTCGCGGAGGGTTTTACGCGCGAGAGGGCGTCGGCGAGAAAGCCCATGGGGCGGTGCTCCGGTTCCTGGTGTTTCGCGGCCGGTTAGCGGCGGCGCGGACCCTAGTCGCGGGCCGGAAGGTGGGCAAGGCGCCGGTCCGGGGCCCGGGGCGGATCGTCACGCGTCGCGTGCAACGCTCCCATCCGCCGGTCGCCTCGACGGTCGGTTCGTGCGACCCCATCTGCCGTCCATGACGCAGCTCTCCGTCCTCGACCTGTCCTTCGTGAGTTCCGGCTCGACGCCCGCCCAGGCCTTGCGTGATTCCCTCGACCTCGCCCGCCACGTCGACGGGCTCGGCTACGCGCGCTACTGGCTCGCCGAGCACCATGCCCTGCCCTCGGTGGCGAGCCCGGCCCCCGACATCATGGTCGGCCAGATCGCGGCGGCGACGCGCAGGCTCCGCGTCGGCTCGGGCGGGATCATGCTGTCGAACCACGCGCCGCTGATGGTAGCCGAGCGCTTCAAGGTGCTGGAGGCGCTGTTTCCGGGCCGGATCGACCTCGGACTCGGGCGGGCTCCGGGCACCGACGGGATCACCGCGCAGGCGCTGCGCCGCCGCGAGGCGCCCCGCGGCGGCGACGACTTCCTCGACCGTCTGCAGGAGCTGATGCTGTGGGAGACCGACGGGTTTCCCGAGGGCCATCCGTTCAACGCCGTCGCGGTGATGCCCGCGGGCGTGCCGCTGCCGCCGATCTTCCTGCTCGGCTCGTCCGACTACAGCGCGAACCTCGCCGGCCGCCTCGGCATGGGCTTCGCCTTCGCGCAGCATTTCTCCGCCTTCGATGCGCATGGGCCCATGCTGGACTACCGCCGCCTATTCCGGCCGTCGCGCTGGGGCGAGGGACCGCACGCGATCCTCGCGGTGGCCGCGATCTGCGCCGGGACGGATGGGGAGGCCGAGCGCCTCGCGCTGAGCACCCAGCTCGCCACGCTTCGCAGGGAGCGCGGCGAATACGCGCCGATCCCGACGCTCGCCGAGGCCGAAGCCTATCCCTACAGCGAGGCCGAGCGTGCGCGGATCGCGCGCGGTCGCGACCGGCTCCATGTCGGGTCGCCGGAAACGCTCCGCGCCACCCTCGGCGCGCTCGCCGAGGCGACGCGCGCAGACGAACTCATGGTCGTCTGCGCCATCCCCGACCAGGGCGCGCGCCGGCGTTCCTACGCGCTCCTCGCGCAGGCTTGGAGCATGGCAAGCGTCCGCGCCGCCTGACCTCCGGACAACCGCGCGGCGATGTCGCCCGGCCGATCCTCCGCCGCCTGACACCGGCAGCGGATCGGCGCATGCTGACGGTCCCGGCGCGGCAGCGCGTCGGGCACCGAACGCCCCGAATGAGGCTCACGCCGGATGCCGGCGATCCAGGGAGACGAGGATGAGCGACCGACGCGATTTCCTGAAGGCGACCGCGGCTCTCGCCGCCGCGGCGGTGGCGTCGCCGGCCGCCGCGGCCGAGAAGGCTTCGGGCGCCCCGGCGCCGTTCGGCATGCCGCGCGACATGACGCTCATCAACATGCGCCGCGGCGGCGGCTTCACCCTCGGGGTCAAGAACAAGGACGGCGTGCTCGACGTCGCCGCTGCCGGGAAGGCGCTCGGCATGCCGGTGCCGACCGACATGGACGACCTGCTCCAGGCCGGGAAGGGGCCGATGCTGCGCGCCCTGATCGACGCGGTGGACGCGGCGCCGGATCCGCGCCTCATGATCGAGGAGGCGACGATCGCCTACGGCCCCCTCGTCACCCGGCCGGAGAAGATCATCATGATGGGCTTCAACTACCGCAAGCACGCCGAGGAGACCGGCACGCCGGTCCCGAAGGACCCGCCGCTGTTCAACAAGTACAACAACACCCTCAACCATCACGGCGGGACGATCACCCTGCCAACGCACGCCGCCCGCGAGTTCGACTACGAGACCGAACTGGTGATGGTGTTCGGCCGCGAATGCCGCGACATCTCGGAGGCCGAGGCGCTGGACTACGTGGCGGGCTACGCGACCGGCAACGACTTCAGCGCCCGCGACCTCCAGACGCTGACCTCGCAGTTCATGATCGGCAAGACCTCGGACGGCTTCGCGCCGCTCGGCCCCTACCTCGTCACCAGCGACCGGGTGCCCGATCCAAATAACCTGCGCCTCGTCACCAAGGTGAACGGCGTAGTACGCCAGGACTGGACCACCAGCGACATGATCTTCAACTGCCGCCAGCTCATCAGCTTCGCCTCGAAGGTGATGACCATCAAGCCCGGCGACATCTTCTACACCGGCACGCCGCAAGGCGTCATCTTCGGCGAGAAGATCCCGCGGGCCGAGCGGGCGTGGCTCAAGCCCGGCGACGCGATCGTCTCCAGCCTGGAGGGGCTCGGCGAGCTGCACGTCACGCTGGCGTAAGCGGCGGCCGCGCACGCGGACCTCGCCGGATCGATCCTGCGATCCTTCGAGGATTGCAGGATCGCATCCTCTCGCACGGGGCCAGCCTAGCCGCGGAGCAGGCGCTTCAGGGCGGCAAGCAGGCCGCGCGTGGGCCCCGCGCCCTCCGGGCCCGCCTCGCGTGCCCGTGCCTGGATCAGGCCCAGCGCCGCCGTGTCGGTGCTCTCCCGGTCGATCAGGATCAGGCCGCCGGTGTCGCGGGTCTCGGCGTAGGGGTCGAAGGCCACGGCGCGGTCGAGCTTGAGCGTCACGTCGGCGATGTCGTTGGCGACGAGCTTGTCTGCCTGTCCCGGCTTGCCGGTCTCCGGATCGATCCGGCTGCGGATCTGGGCGACGACGGCGCTGACCGTGACCGTACCGATCTTGGCGAGCAGCGTCGCGCCGGGGACCAGCTCGGTCTCGGCGGCCCAGAACAGGCGGACGGCCAGGGTGTCCGAGACCTGCATCGGGTGAGCCGCCGCGGCGAGGACGCTCCCACGCGAGGCGTCGACCTCGTCGGCGAGCACCAGGGTGACCGACTGTCCCTCCTGGGCCGAGGCGAGGTCGCCGTCGGGACCGACGATGCGGCCGATCGTCGTGCCGCGCCCGGAGGGTGCCACCGTGACCGCATCGCCCACCGCGCACCGGCCGCTGGCGATCAACCCCGAGAACCCGCGAAACTCGGAGTTCGGCCGGTTGACCCACTGCACCGCCATGCGGAACGGCGCCGTGAGCGCCTCCTCGTGCACGGGTACGGATTCGAGGTAGTCGAGCAGCGGCGTGCCACCGTACCAGGGCGCGGAGATGCCCGGCAGGACGACGTTGTCGCCGTTCTTGGCCGAGAGCGGGATCGGCCGGATTTCGGCGAAACCGAAGGTCTCGGTGAAGGCCGAAAATCCCGACACGATCGCGTCGAACTTGGCCTCCGACCAGCCGACGAGGTCCATCTTGTTGATCGCGAGCACGACGCGGCGGATGCCGAGCATCGCGACCAGCAGCGCATGGCGGCGCGTCTGCCGCGTCAGGCCCTGGCGGGCGTCGACCAGGATCACGGCCACGTCCGCCGTCGAGGCGCCGGTGGCCATGTTGCGGGTGTACTGCTCGTGGCCGGGGGTGTCGGCGACGATGAACGAGCGCTTGTCGGTGGAGAAGAACCGGTAGGCGACGTCGATAGTGATGCCCTGCTCGCGCTCGGCCTGGAGGCCGTCGACCAGCAGCGCCAGGTCGATCTCCGCCCCTTGCGTGCCGTGCCGGCGCGAATCGCGCCGCAGCGCCGTGATCTGGTCGTCGAAGATCTGCTTGGTGTCGTGCAGCAGGCGTCCGATCAGGGTCGACTTGCCGTCGTCGACGGAGCCGCAGGCGATGAAGCGCAGCACCTCCTTGCGCTGGTGCGCGGCCAGGAACGATTCGTAGCCGAACGCCTCCGGCGCCTGGTGGATCGTCATCAGAAGTAGCCTTCCTGCTTCTTGCGCTCCATGGCGCCGGCGCCGTCCTTGTCGATCACGCGGCCCTGCCGCTCCGAGGTTCGGGCGGCGAGCGTCTCGCCGATGATCGCGGGCAGCGTGTCGGCTTCGCTCTCGACGGCGCCGGTCAGCGGATAGTCGCCGAGCGTGCGGAAGCGGACGCTGAGGTCTTGCGGGCGCTCGCCCGGGTTCAGCGGCAGGCGGTCGTCGTCGACCATGATCCATTGGCCGTCGCGCTCGACGACGGGCCGCGGCTTGGCGAAGTAGAGCGGCACGATCGGGATGCGCTCCTGCTCGATGTAGAGCCAGATGTCGAGTTCGGTCCAGTTCGACAGGGGGAAGACCCGCAGGGATTCCCCGCGCTTCTTCCTGAGGTTGTAGAGGTGCCAGGGCTCGGCGCGCTGGCGCTTGGGGTCCCAGCGGTGCTGCGCGGTGCGCAACGAGACGATCCGCTCCTTGGCGCGGGACGCCTCCTCGTCGCGCCGCGCGCCGCCGAAGGCCGCGTCGAACCGGTGCGTGTCGAGCGCCTGCCGCAGGGCTTGCGTCTTCATCACGTCGGTGTGGACGTCCGAGCCGTGGCTGATCGGGCCGACGCCGCGGGCCAAGCCCTCCGCATTGGTGTGGACGATGAGTTCCAGGCCGAGGTCGCGCGCGCGCGCGTCGCGGAACGCGATCATCTCGCGGAACTTCCAGGTCGTGTCGATGTGCATCAAGGGGAACGGAAGCCGCCCGGGCGCGAACGCCTTCAGCGCGAGGTGCAGCAGCACCGAGGAATCCTTGCCGATCGAGTAGAGCATCACCGAATTCTCGGTCTCGGCGACCGTCTCCCGGAAGATGTGGATGCTCTCGGCCTCCAGCCGCTGGAGGTGGGTCAGGCGCGGGATCATGCCGTCATCCTTCGCGCGGGCGGCGCTCATCGGGCCATCTCCGGCATGTCCGTCCTCGTGGTCTCGAACGCGGCCGCTTCCCGGCCCGGCCGCACGTCGGCGTCCGACGCGGGCGCGTCGGACGTGGGGAGGTGCAAGCCGCATTCCTTCTTGGCTTCCTGCTCCCACCACCAGCGTCCGGCGCGCTCGGGCTCGCCGACGCGCACCGCCCGAGTACAGGGGGCGCAGCCGATCGAGGGGAAGCCGCGGTCGTGCAGGACGTTGTAGGGCACGCCGTTCTCGTGCACGAAGCGCGCGACATCGTCCCGCGTCCAGTCCGCGAGCGGGTTGAGCTTGATCAGGCCGCGGGCCTCGTCGAAGGCGGCGAGCGGCGTCGCGGCGCGCTCGGACGATTGCCCGGCGCGCAGGCCCGTGAGCCAGCCCGCCGCCCCGTCCAGCGCTCGGCCCAGCGGCTCGACCTTCCGGAAGCCGCAGCAGGCCTGCCGCGCGGCGACCGAGTGCCGGAACCCGTTGATGCCCCGCGTGCGCACGAACGCCTCCTCCGCCGTCCGCTCGGGCGCGTAGGCGCGGATGCGGATGCCGTAGGCCGCCTCGGTTTCCGTCCAGACGTCGTAGGTCTCGGGATAGAGCCTGCCGGTGTCGAGGGTGACGATCTCCGCGCGGCTCCGCGCCTTGGCGAGCGCGTGGGTCAGCGCCTGATCCTCGATGCCGAGGCTCGTGGTGAAGACGATCCGGCCGGGCAGCGCGCCGTCGATGACGGCGATCCGGCCGGCAAGGTCGCGCGCGCGCATGGCGGCGGCGAGGTCGGCGGCGAGCCTGGAGGTGGGAGACGTCATGGTTACTGCGCGAGGGGTTCAGCGTCGACGACGGCACGGTCATCGAGGTATTTGACATCCGAGATGTTCGCTATAACGAACGCTGTCAAGGCGTCCAGTCGGGCTGCTGCGGCGTCCCGCACTGCGGGAGCACGCAGATCAGGCAACCGGACGCGGGTCGGATCGGTTGCACGATGACGAGAAGTTCCTTCTCGCAGGCGCGCTGCCGAGCTTGCGAGGGACGTACCGTGACCGCACGGCATGGACCGCACGGCATGACGGCCGGAAACACGAGGTTGAGCCTTGGACGCGATCGATCTGAAGATCTTGGCGCTGCTGCAGACGGATGCGACCCTGTCGATCGCCGCGATCGGCGACCGGGTCGGCCTGTCGCAGACGCCGTGCTGGAAGCGCATCCAGCGCCTGGAAGCCGACGGGGTGATCGAGCGGCGCGTGGCGGTGCTTGATCCGGCCAAGCTCGGACTGGGGCTCACCGTCTTCGTCTCGATCGAGACCGCCGACCACTCGCGGGAGTGGCTGGAGCGCTTCGCCGACACGGTGTCGGCGATGCCGGAGGTGCTGGAATTCTACCGCATGGCGGGCGATGTCGACTACATGCTGCGCGTGGTCGTCGCCGACATGAGCGCCTACGACGGCTTCTACAAGCGCCTGATCGCGACCCTGCCCCTGAAGAACGTGACCTCGCGCTTCGCCATGGAAAAGGTGAAGTCCACCACGGCGCTGCCGCTGCCGCCGCCGCCCGCGCGACCGCGCCCGATCGCGGCGCCGCCGCCGAACCTCTCGGTGGTGGGAGAATGATATTCTTTCTCGCACCGCAATAGCGAACGGCTTCTTCTCCAATTCGGGCGTTCTGTAAAGCGGACGTTTTTTCGTTGACAGGCGCCCTGCGGCTCCCGACATGGATCTCCGATGTCACGCTTCAACCTTCTCCCGCGCAGCGCACCGTTCGGCGACAGCGAGCGCGCAAGCCTCGACGCGGTGCTCGCGGGCGCCACCGCGGTTCAGCGGGCGTGGCTCGCGGGCTTCCTCGCTGGCATGGACGCCGCCGGCGGCCAGCCGGCCGCGGCGCCGGCGGCCCAGCCGAAGGCGTCCGAGCCGCTGACCGTCATCTACGCCAGCGAGTCGGGCAATTCCGAGCGCTTGGCCTCCGATGTCGCCAAGCTCGCGCGGAAACAAGGCTTCAAGCCGAAGGTCGTGGATTTTGCCGACCTCGACGTCGCGACCCTTCCGCGTGCGGGCAAGCTCGTCGCCATCGCCGCGACCTGGGGCGAGGGCGAGCCGCCGGCCCGGGCCATCCGGGCCTACGGCGACCTCATGGGGGATGCGGCCCCGCGCCTCGACGGGATGGAATTCGCAGTGCTGGCGCTCGGCGACACGTCCTACGCCGAGTTCTGCGCGACCGGGAAGGCGCTGGACGCCCGGTTCGAGGCGCTGGGCGGCAGGCGCGCGGCGGCGCGGGCCGACCTCGACCTCGATTTCGAGACGCCCGCCGCCGACTGGATCAAGGCGACGCTGAAGGCCCTGGCGCCGGCGCCCGCCGACAACGTCGTGGCCGTCGATTTCGCCCGCGCAGCCGCGGCCGACGACGCGGATGCCGAGCCGAGCCGCGATCCGGTCGTCGTCGAGGTGGTCGAGCACGTGAACCTGAATTCGTCGCGCTCCGACAAGGAGACGATCCACCTCGCGCTGGCATTCGAGGACGGCGCGCCGGCCTACGAGCCCGGCGATTCGCTGGAGCTCTACCCCGAGAACGATCCCGCGCTGGTCGAGGAGATCCTGACGGCGACGGGGCTGTCCGGCGACGACGCCCTGCGCCGTGCGCTGCTGTCGGAGCGCGACATCACCACCCTGTCGACGGCCACCGTCGAGCGCTTCGTGACGGCGACCGGCCACGCGGATGCGCGGCGGCTGATCGAGAGCGGGCAGGCGCGCGCCTGGATCGAGGGCCGCCACCTCATCGATCTGATCGAGACCTATCCGGCGGCGCTGACCGCCGACCACGTCGCGGCGATTACTCGGCCGCTGCCCCCGCGGGCCTACTCGATCGCCTCGTCGCGCCGCGAGGTCGGCGACGAGGTCCACCTCGCCATCGCCGCGGTGCGCTACGAGAGCCACGGCCGGGCGCGCGGCGGCGTCGCCTCGACCCACGTTGCGGACCGGATGAAGGACGGCGCGAAGCTGCGGGTGCGGTTGAAGCCCAACCGCCACTTCCGCCTGCCGGCGGACCCGGCCACCGACATCGTCATGGTCGGCCCCGGCACCGGCGTCGCGCCGTTTCGCGCCTTTGTCCAGGAGCGCCGCGCCGTCGCGGCCGCCGGCCGCACGGTGGGTCGATCCTGGCTGTTCTTCGGCGACCGGCGCTTCACCCACGACTTCCTCTACCAGCTCGAGTGGCAGGAGGCCCTGGAGGACGGGTCGCTGACACGGATCGACGTGGCCTTCTCCCGCGACCAGCCCGAGAAGCTCTACGTCCAGGATCGGATCGACCAGCACCGCAAGGAGTTGGTGGCGTGGCTCGACGGCGGCGCCCACCTCTACGTCTGCGGCGACGCCAAGGCGATGGCCAAGGACGTGCGCATCGCCGTCACGCGGGCCTATGCCGAGGTGAAGGGCCTGAGTGCCGACGATGCCGCAGCAACGGTGTCGGCACTTGAGCGCGCCGGGCGTTATCAGCAGGACGTGTACTAGCGCCGCCGTGCATCCCCTCCCCCCTCTGCGGGGGAGGGTGGCCCTCGCGTGAGCGAGGGTCGGGAGAGGGGTGCGCCCTTTCTGGATACGGCGCTCCCCTCTCCCGACCCGTTGCGCAGGCCACCCTCTCCCGCAGAGGGGAGAGGGGGCGGTGGGACCCGAAGTAATTGATTAAGACGGACACTCACCATGGACGACCTCAAGCCTTCCCTCGAGCGCGTCTACGAGACCCCGCCGACCACGCGGCCCATCGACGAGGCCGAGGCCGCGCACGCCGCGGGTCTGGCCCACAACGAGCACATCAAGATCGCCAGCGGCTACCTGCGCGGCGGGCTCGCCGACGGGCTCCTGAAGCACGCCACCGGCGCGATCTCCGAGGATGACGGGCAGCTCGTGAAGTTCCACGGGATGTACCTGCAGGACGACCGCGACCTGCGGCCCGAGCGCGCGAAGAAGAAGCTCGACAAGGCCTACGCCTTCATGATCCGCCTGCGGATCGCGGGCGGTGTGGTCACCCCGAAGCAGTGGCTGATCCTCGACGAGATCGCCACGACCTATGCGGGCGACGCCATCCGCGCGACGACGCGCCAGACCTTCCAGTATCACGGCGTGATCAAGTCGAACCTCAAGCGGACCATGGCCGCGATCGACGCCGCGCTGCTCGACACCATCGCCGCCTGCGGCGACGTCAACCGCAACGTCATGGCCGCGACCAACCCGGCGCAGGTCCACGCGCACGCCGCGGCCTACGGTCTCGCCAAGGAGATCTCGGATTCGCTCCTGCCGAAGACCAACGCGTGGCGCGAGATCTGGCTCGACGGCGAGCGGGTCGTCGGCGGCGAGGAGGAGTTCGAGCCGGTCTACGGCCGCACCTACCTGCCGCGGAAGTTCAAGGTCGTCGTCGCCGTGCCGCCCTCGAACGAGGTCGACGTGTTCGCGCATGACCTCGGCTTCATCGCCATCCTCGACAAGAAGCAGCGGCTCACCGGTTGGAACGTCACCGTCGGCGGCGGCATGGGCATGAGCCACGGCGAGCCCGACACCTTCCCGCGCACCGCCGACCTGATGCTGTTCTGCAAGCCGGGCGACGCCGTGAAGGTGGCGGAGGCCGTGATGACGGTGCAGCGCGACTGGGGCAACCGCAAGAACCGCAAGAACGCGCGGCTCAAGTACACGATCGAGCGCTACGGCCTGAAGGCGTTCCGGGCCGAGGTCGAAGCCCGGATCGGCAAGACGTTCGCCGAGCCGAAGCCTTTCGCGTTCACCGGCAACGGCGACCGCTACGGCTGGGCGTCGGGGGATGACGGACGCCACCACCTCACCCTCTACGTCCCGTCCGGCCGGATCAAGGACATCGAGGGCGGCGCGCAGTTCCTCTCGGGGCTCCGCCGCATCGCGGCGGTACACGAGGGCGACTTCCGGCTCACCGGCAACCAGAACGTCATTATCGCCAACGTGCCGGACGGCAAGCGGGCCGAGATCGAGACGCTGGTCGACGCGTACGGCCTGACCAAGGGCGCCGGCGCGCTGCGGCGCAACTCCATGGCCTGCGTCGCGCTGCCGACCTGCGGCCTCGCGCTGGCCGAGAGCGAGCGCTACCTGCCCGACCTGATGACCGAGTTGGAAGGAAGCCTAGCCCGCCACGGTCTTGAGAACGACGAGATCACGATCCGCTCGACCGGTTGCCCGAACGGCTGCGCCCGGCCCTTCATCGCCGAGATCGGTCTCGTCGGCCGCGGCCCCGAGCGCTACCACCTCTATCTCGGCGCGGCCTTCGACGGCTCGCGGCTGGGCAAGCTCTATCGGGAAGATGTTGCCGCGTCCGAGATTTGCGGCGTCCTGGATCCTCTGTTTGCGGATTATGCCGCGGGACGGACGCCGGGTGAGCATTTCGGGGATTTCCTGGTGCGCGCCGGACACGTGGCCCGGACGACCAACGGGCCGGACTTCCACGCGCGCACCGGCGCACTCAGGCCCAGCGTCGACGCTGTCCACGGGACTTGAGAGCCGGGGGCGGAACCATGCTGCAAGGCATCGAGGCAGCATGGTTTCTCCCGTTTCCGACGACCCCCGCGATGCGATCACGCCGCCGCGTCCGCCCGCGTGATCCTGCCGCGATGCATCGGCTCGACCCGACGTCCCGGGCCGGGCAACTCGGCGATCAGGGAAGGATCACTCAGGCGGAGGACGATCCGGAAGCTTGAGAGCGATCGCGCGGCCTCCGCTGCACCCCGACGCCCCCTTGATCATGGTCGTCGCCGGCGACCGTTTCCGATGGCGGGCGTTCCGGTGATAGGTCTGGACAACCTCGAAGCCGTTGCCGGCGTCATGGTCGCTAAGGCCGGGCCGATCGCGTCCACCCTGACAGAGCTTGAGACGTATGGTGCAGCTTAGCGACGACTGCTTCGCGTTCGGCGGTCGCTCGATGGCGATTGAAGAGGCCGTCGCGCTCCTGAGGGAGCGCGTGCCCGTCATCGCCGATGCCGAGACCGTGTCCCTGGTTGCTGCGGACGGCAGGGTGCTCGCCGAGGACTGCACGGCGCGGATCAACCTGCCGCCGTTCTCAAACTCTGCCGTGGACGGCTACGCGGTCCGCTTCGCCGATCTCACCCCGGACGAAGCCACGGTCCTTCCCGTCACGGACCGCATCGCCGCCGGGGATTCGGCCCTCGGTGCCGTCACGGCGCGCACCGCGGCGCGGATCTTCACCGGTGCGCCGATGCCGGTGGGCGCCGACACGGTCTTCATGCAGGAGGATGTTCGGGAGCTGGGCGACGGGCAGGTCTCGCTGCCGCCGGGACTGAAGCGCGGAGCAAACAGCCGACAGGCCGGCGAGGATGCCGGCGAAGGGATGGTCGTCATCAAGGGCGGACGCCGTCTTCGTCCGCAGGACCTCGCCTTGGCGGCAGCCGTCGGCGTTCGAAGCCTGCGTGTGAGGCGCAGGCTCCGCATCGCATTGTTCTCGACGGGGAACGAACTGATCGAGCCCGGCAAACCTTTGCGGTCCGGCGCGATCTACGACTCCAATCGCGTGCTCCTGGCGGCCCTCTTGAACCGGCTGGGTGCCGAGGTCAGCGATCTCGGCATCATCCCGGACGAGCGCAGCCTGCTCGCCGAACGGCTCGCCGCAGCCGCAGCCGATCACGATCTGATCCTGACGTCCGGCGGGGTCTCGACGGGCGACGAAGATCACGTGAAGGCCGCGGTCGAAGCGGTTGGCCGCTTGGTGGTCTGGCGCTTGGCGATCAAGCCCGGACGGCCGGTCGCGATGGGGCTGATCGGGGGAAAGCCGTTCCTCGGGCTTCCCGGGAATCCCGTTGCCGTCTACGTGACGCTGCTGTTCGTCGTGCGTCCCCTGCTCGCACGGCTCGGCGGCGAGGTGTACGAACCTTCGCAGGGCGAATACGTCACGGCAGCCTTCAGGCATCGGAAGCGCCTGGGTCGTCGCGAGTTTGTTCGGGTCAGCCTCGGTCTAGCATCGGATGGCACCCGGGAGGCACGAAAATTTCCTCGCGATGGAGCCGCGATGCTGACGTCGCTGACCGAGAGCGATGGCTTGGCCGAGCTTCACGAAGACCAAGCTGAGATCGTCGAGGGTGATACGCTTCGGTATCATCCCTATCACGCTTTACTGTGATGCCTGCCCACGCGCGACGTTTGATAACGCTGCACGGCACCATCAAAACCCAGGATCAAACATTAAGGTAGTCCTAACGGGCCGGTGCCGCGTACGCGCTTCGAAGGGCCGCGAGCGCGTCGGAGGCGTCGACCGCGGACGCGCTGGTCGCCGCCGCCGTGCGCATGCGCACCGACGGCATGGCGCGGGTGCGCGGTGGCGGCGCGACGCGGAACGGCACCGCATCGCTAGCTTGGCCTGACCGGAGGAAGCGTGCCAGTTCGCCCGCCCTTGCCCGGCGCTCGGCGCGGAGCACCGTGAGGCCGAGCCCGAGTCCGAGCACGCCGGCGGCGTCGAGGCAGAGGGCGATCAGGTAACCGGGGGCCATCTCGGTTTCACCGCGTGCGAACGATCGAACGTGAGGCAAGCGCCGCCTCCCGCCGAGGCCCGTTTTCGTTCGCCGTGGTTACCCGATCCTTAATTAGCCGACGTTGAACGATCGCTTTGCCGTGAGGATCATGAGGCGCGTGCCGATGGGTCGGCGAACCGGGCTCCCCTTGTCGGGGTGTGCTCCGGCCGATCGGCGGCAAGGAGCGGCGCGGGCTCGCGCTTCCGTTGACGATGCCGTCGCCTGTGGTCAGGTACGCGCCAGCGGCGGACCGGCTCGATCCGGCCCTGCGCCGGTGGCGGGGGTGCGAACATCCGTGCATCGAGCCCGCAGGGAGCGCGGGGCCGGCACCCGGCGGGGGCGCCGCGAGAGGGGCGGACGAGGATGGATCCGGTACTGATCACGGGGGCCGCCGGGTTCATCGGCCTGCACGTCGCCGAGCGGTACCTCGCGGCCGGGCGGACGGTGATCGGCATCGACAACCTGAACGACTACTACGACGTCGCGCTCAAGCAGGCGCGCCTCGACCGCCTCACGGCGCATCCGGGCTTCCGCTTCGTGCGGATGGACATCGCCGACGACGCAGCGGTGGCCGCGCTCTTCGCGGAGCACCGGTTCCGGCTCGTGATCCACCTCGCCGCGCAGGCCGGCGTGCGCTACTCGCTCACGAACCCACGGGCCTACGCCCGCAGCAACGTCGACGGGTTCCTCAACGTCCTGGAAGGTTGCCGCCACGGCGGCTGCGAGCACCTCGTCTACGCCTCGTCGAGCTCGGTCTACGGCGCGCTCACCAAGATGCCGTTCTCGGTCCACGACAACGTCGACCATCCCGTCAGCCTCTACGCGGCCACCAAGAAGTCGAACGAGCTGTTCGCCCATTCCTACAGCCACCTCTACGGGTTGCCGACCACGGGCCTGCGCTTCTTCACGGTCTACGGCCCGTGGTACCGGCCGGACATGGCGCTGTTCCTGTTCACGAAGGCGATCCTCGCGGGCGAGCCGATCAAGGTGTTCAACCACGGGCTGATGCAGCGCGACTTCACCTACATCGACGACGTCGCCGACGGCGTCGTCCGCATCGGCGATCATCACCCCGAGCCGAACCCGGCCTGGAGCGGAGCGCATCCCGACCCCGGCACCAGCACGGCGCCCTACCGCCTCTACAACATCGGCAACAATCAGCCCGTGCAACTTCTGCGGCTGATCGCGGTGCTGGAGGAAAGCCTCGGGCGGAAGGCGATCAAGGAGATGCTGCCGATGCAGGCCGGCGACGTGCCCGCGACCTACGCCGATGTCGACGCCCTCGCGGCCGCCGTCGGCTTCGCGCCTGCGACATCGATCGAGGCCGGCGTCGCGCGCTTCGTGCGCTGGTACCGGGACTATTATCGGGCCTGACGGAGGCCGTCGATCCGCGGTGAAACCCTCGGGCGGTGGAGAGGCGCGGTGCGAGCTTTCCGTCTACGCGCGCTCCGCTGCCGGCTTGATCTTCAACTGATCGATGATCCACAGCCACGATCCGTCCGCCTGCTCGCGGGCGGTCTCCACCGAGATGGTGCCGTTCGGCAGCCGAGCGAAGGTCATGGCGAGCCCGCCGTTGCGAATCGCCGGGAGTTCGTCCGCCATCGGGAATTCGGACCGCCGCGCCAGGAGGTCGGCGTAGAAGGACCGGATCTCGGCATGGCCCGTGGCCACAATCCTGCCGGCGGCGAGCACCGCATCCGGCTCGTAGAGGGCGACGAGGCCCTCGACATCGCCCGCGTTCGCCCGCCGATTAAACAGGTGGGCGAGCGCCTCGGGGGCCATTGCCCGTTCACCGTCGTCCTTCTGCATCGAAATCCCCTCGTGAGGCTGCTCTTCGAAACCGTGTCGTTCGTGCGCGCGAACCGGACCTGGAACGATCTACGTCAACAGCGTGCCGTTGCCGTCCCGAACCGCGACGGCGACGGGTATGCCGAGCTTGACGCTCTCGGAGACCGTGCAGAACCGCTCGAACTGGGCGAGCACCCGGTCGATGCGCGGCAGTTCGGCCATTCCCGCGCCTAGCTTGATCTGCACGTCGATGCCGAAGATCCTGAGCCGCCCCTCTCCGTTGCGCTCCACCCGGCAGGTGGCCTCGGCCTCGACGCCCTGCCCGTCCTGCCGGAACTTCCCGAGCGCGAAGACCAAGCTGGCGCACAGGCAGTTGGCGACGCCGGCCGCGATCAGTTGTTCGGGAAACGGACCGTGTCCGCCGCCGATCGGTTCCGCCTCGTCCGTGACGAGATCGGGAAGGCTCCCGCCGAAATCGACCGTGAACACGTAATTTTCAACCTGCTTGATCCTGATCGTCGGTCCGGACGTCATCGCGCTACCTTCCCCCGGCGTCATCGCCCGATAATCCTCGCCGTTCCAGGCCGAAGATTGCTGCTCCGATCCGCGCGCCGCAAGACGCCGGACCTCACGGAACCGAAACGACCGCGCGGCCCGAATCCGCGGCGATCCCGGACCCGAACTGTTGACGCGCGAGCGCGCTTGGCATACCAGATACCATGAAAAATGCGTCGGAACGGTCCGATCGCGCGTCGCGCGTGCGGACTGAAGGCCGGGCCTGATGCGGGAAGGAGATCAGCGCGACATCGCTCATGGCCGTGCGGACATCGTCATCGCCGACGCTTCGCGTCTCATCTCCGAGGATACATCGAGAAAAGTCAGGACCTTTCCGAACGCGCGTGGGGCCAAACCGGATTGAGTTTCCGGCCGGTTGGACATGCAAGCTTCGGGGCACGGATTCGCGTTGTCATGTCGCAAGTCGTCGATTTCGAGCAACTCGTGTCCAACGTCGGCGACGCCGTCGTGGTCTCGGATGCGCACGGATCAATCGTGGTTTGGAATTCGGCCGCCGAGCGGATCTTCGGGTTTACGGAGGAAGAGGCTCTCGGTCGAACGCTGGACCTGATTACGCCGGATCGTCACCGTCGGCGCCACTGGGACGGCTACCACACGACCGTGCAGACCGGCGTCACGCGCTACGGCAGCGACGTGCTGCGGGTTCCGGCGGTGCACAAGGACGGCCACACCTTGTCGATCGCGTTCACGGTCGGGCTCCTCTTCGACGATGCGCGGACCGTGACCGGCATCACGGCGGTGATCCGCGACGAGACGAGCCGGTGGAACGAGGAACGGCAACTGCGCGCGCGGCTCAGGGAACTGGAAGCTCTGCGGGATACGCGCCAGGGGTGAAGGTTCGGAAGAAGACCGGGCTTTCGAGTGTCGGACGACGGCTGATCGGTTTTCAGCCACCTATGATCAGAACACGTGAGAGGAAAAGCCAGGATGAGCCAACCACTTGAAGGCATCAAGATCATCGATTTCACCCACGTTCAGGCCGGTCCCGCCTGCACCCAGTTGCTGGCGTGGTTCGGCGCCGACGTGATCAAGGTCGAACGCCCGGGATCCGGCGACGTTACGCGCTCGCAGCTTCGCCACGTCGAGGATGCCGATGCCCTGTACTTCACCATGCTCAACAGCAACAAGCGCTCGCTGACGCTGGACACGAAGACCGCGCAGGGCAAGGAAGTCCTCGAGAAGCTCATCAAGGACTCCGACGTGCTGGTCGAGAACTTCGGCCCCGGCGCCCTCGACCGCATGGGCTTCTCCTGGCCGCGGATCAACGAACTCAACCCCGGCATGATCGTCGCCTCGGTGAAGGGGTTCAGCGACGGCCACCACTACGAGGACCTGAAGGTCTACGAGAACGTCGCGCAGTGCGCGGGCGGGGCTGCCTCGACGACCGGCTTCTGGGACGGTCCCCCGACCGTCAGCGCCGCCGCGCTCGGTGACTCCAACACCGGCATGCACCTCGCGATCGGCATCCTGACCGCCCTGCACCAGCGCAACAAGACCGGCAAGGGCCAGAAGGTCGCCGTCTCCATGCAGGATTCGGTGCTCAACCTCTGCCGCGTGAAGCTGCGCGACCAGCAGCGCCTCGATGCCCTGGGCTACCTCGAAGAGTACCCGCAATATCCGCACGGCGAGTTCAGCGATGTCGTGCCCCGCGGCGGCAATGCCGGCGGCGGCGGCCAGCCGGGCTGGGTGCTGAAGTGCAAGGGCTGGGAGACCGACCCGAACGCCTACATCTACTTCACGATCCAGGGTCATGCCTGGGCCCCGATCTGCAAGGCGATCGGCAAGGAGGCGTGGATCAACGATCCGGCCTACAACACCGCCCGGGCGCGCCAGGACAAGATCATGGACATCTTCGGCACGATCGAGGTGTGGCTGGCGGACAAGACCAAGTTCGAGGCGGTCGACATCCTGCGGAAGTTCGACATCCCGTGCTCGCCGGTGCTCTCCATGAAGGAGATCGCCGCCGACCCGTCGCTGCGGGCGAGCGGCACCGTCGTCGAGGTGCAGCACCCGAAGCTCGGCACGTACCTGACGGTCGGCAGCCCGATCAAGTTCTCGGACATGAAGGTCGACATCAAGTCCTCCCCGCTGCTGGGCGAGCATACCGACGAGGTGCTGGCCAGCCTCGGCTACAGCGAGCAGCAGATCGAGATGCTGCATCAGGAAAAGGCCGTCTGAGCCCGAAGCGTTCGCGTTGACGACGAAGCGGCGCGCCCTCCGGCGCGCCGCTTGCGTTTGCCCGCCGCCCGCTGGCCGCGAGGGGCACGCGGGCACGAGCGTCGCCATTCCGACGCGCGATCCGGAGCGAGCGCGTCGCGCAGCAGTGCCCGATCACATTGGATCGGATCACGTCTCTTAGTCCTTGTTGTGTCGCGCTCTTCCGACGAAGAACAGGCGTCCATTTCGTCGGAGAGCGCTCTGAAACGGCCCGTCAGGGCGCGAGCGTCGAGGGGTCCGCCAGGAAGAACGTCACGGCGCGCGCCACGACGCCGGGCTCGTAGGCGTGGGGACCGTCGTACTCGACGTAGGTCACGTCGTAGCCCGCATCCCGCAGCCGGGCGGCATGGGCGCGGGCGCTGCGATCGATCGGGATCTGCTCGTCCCGGGTGCCGTGCGAGAGGAAGATGCGCGGCGCGCCCGCTTGCACGAGCACGGACATGAAGCCGGCCGACGAGACGATCAGGTGCGTGACGACGCAGCCGTTGGTGAGGCCGAGCGACAGGGCGTAGCTGCCGCCGTCGGAATGTCCGGCAAGGGCGAGGTGGCCGGGATCGAGCAGGAAGCGCGAGGCGACCTCGGCGAGCGCGGCGTCGAGCCGCTCGCGATCCGGGCCATGGCCGGCGATGACGATGTCCCAGGTCGGGAACAGGGATTGCGGCGCCAGCAGCAGGAAGCCGTTCGCCGCCGCGTGCGCCTCGAACATCGGCAGAATCCTCGCCGCACTGCCGCCGCCGCCGTGGAACAGCACCATCAGCGGCGTCGGCCTGCGCGCGTCGAGGCCGTCCGGAACGAAGAGGATCGGGTCGCGCTCCGCGAAGAGCCCGAGCGCGTTCCGACCCATGGGCAGGGGCGCCTTGGTCGGCAACCGATGCGCGAAGCTCAGCCGGCCCGCGAGGCGGGGGTCGATCATGGCAGCACCCTCATGATCGTCTCAAGCACGGCGAGCGCTGTCGAAGCGATTGCCGGAACCGCGACGGCTACGACGAACGAAAGTGCGGTCCCGGCGAGCTTCTTTGCCGCCGGACCCACACCTCCAGGATTGAGTATTCTCCTCACCGACGCGCCATCCCGTCGGCGGCGGGATGGCGCGTCGGGACGGCGCTACTTCTTCCGAACGGAACTCTGCGGGTTGAGGCTGCCGATGTTGCCGCTCTCCGTGCCGGCCGCCGGGTCGATCACCGCGTTGATGAGGGTCGGCCTGCCGGAATCCATGGCCTCGTTCACGGCACGGCTCAGCGCGTCGGGGGTGGTGACGTTGACGCCGACGCCACCGAAGGCCTCCATCATCTTGTCGTAGCGCGCATCCTTGACGAAGACGGTCGGCGCGACGTCGGATTCGCCCGTGGGATTGACGTCGGTCCCGCGATAGATGCCGTTGTTGTTGAAGACGACGATGCAGACCGGCAGGTCGTAGCGGCAGATCGTCTCCACCTCCATCCCCGAGAAGCCGAAGGCGCTGTCGCCCTCCACCGCGAGCACGGGGTGGCCGGTCTCGACCGCCGCCGCGACGGCAAAGCCCATGCCGATGCCCATGATGCCCCAGGTGCCGACGTCGAGGCGCTTGCGCGGCTTGTACATGTCGATGACGCCGCGGGCGAGATCGAGGGTGTTGGCGCCCTCGTTGACGAGGATGGCGTCGGGCCGCTCCTTGATGATGGTGCGCAGGGCACCGAGCGCGCCGTGGAAGTCCATCGGCGTCGAGTTCTTGAGGAGCCGCTGGCCCATCTTGGCGATGTTGGCCTCCTTCTTCGCCTTGATCGTCTCGGTCCACGCGGCCGGCGGGGCCGGCCACGCGCCGCCCATGCCGTCGAGGAGCGCCGCGACGCAGGAGCCGATGTCGCCCACCACCGGCGCGACGATCTCGACGTTCGAATCCATCTCACGCGGCTCGATGTCGATCTGGATGAACTTCTTCGATCCCGGCGCACCCCAGGTCTTGCCCTTGCCGTGCGACAGCAGCCAGTTGAGGCGGGCGCCGACCAGCAGCACCACGTCGGCCTCCTTCAGCACGGTCGAGCGCGCGGCGCCGGCCGATTGCGGATGCGTGTCCGGCAGGAGCCCCTTGGCCATGCTCATCGGTACGTAGGGGATGCCGCTCGTCTCGACGAGATCGCGGATCGCGTCGTCGGCCTGCGCGTAGGCCGCGCCCTTGCCGAGGATGATCAGCGGGCGCTTGGCGCTCCGCAGGACGTCGAGGGCGCGCTTGACGGCGGCCGGCGCGGGGAGCTGGGCCGGGGCCGCATCGATGACCTTGACGAGCGACTTGGCTCCGAGGCCGGCGTCGATGACCTGCGAGAACAGCTTGGCCGGCAGGTCGAGGTAGACGCCGCCCGGACGGCCGGACACGGCCGCGCGGATCGCGCGCGCGACGCCGATGCCAATGTCGGCGGCGTGCAGCACGCGGAAGGCCGCCTTGCACAGCGGCTTGGCGATGGCGAGCTGGTCCATCTCCTCGTAGTCGCCCTGCTGCAGGTCGACGATCTCGCGCTCGGACGATCCGCTGATCAGGATCATCGGGAAGCAGTTGGTGGTGGCGTTGGCCAGCGCCGTGAGGCCGTTGAGGAAGCCCGGAGCCGACACGGTGAGGCAGATGCCGGGCTTCTTCGTCAGGAAGCCGGCGATCGCGGCCGCGTTACCCGCGTGCTGCTCGTGCCGGAACGAGATCACGCGCATCCCTTCGGCCTGGGCGATGCGACCGAGATCGGTGATCGGGATGCCGGGCACGCCGTAGATCGTGGTCAGGCCGTTGAGCTTGAGCGCGTCGATGACGAGATGAAATCCGTCGGTCATTTCCTGCGGCGCGTCGGCCTCGGCCGTGTTCACGTCGCCCGTGTAGCTATCGATGATCTGCGCTAGTGCGGACATGCCGTCCTCCTCCCGATGAATCTTGCCTAGGGTTCGATGGTCTTGATCAGGCGACCGGAGCATGTCTCAAGCGAGGGGATTGCCGGCTCGCGTGAAGACAATGCGTCCATGCAAGGAGAGAGAGCATTTTTCCTGATCCGGGGATCATGGACAATGCTCCAAGTCCTCGCTGCCGCCGGTCACGAGGTGCTCATGGGCTTCGCCTGGAGCGCGGGCTGCGTGTCCTCGTCGGCGAGGTAGCGTGCACGCATGGGCCTGAGAAGGAACAGCGCCAGGATCGCGGCGGTGAGGTTGAGGGCGATGATCAGGCTGAAGACGGCGTACCAGCCGTAGGCGGCCGCGACCAAGCTGCCCAGGGGCACCAGCAGCGAGGCGGTACCCTTGGCGGTGTAGAGCAGGCCGGCGTTGCTGGCGGCGAACTTCGCACCGAACGTGTCGCCGCAGGTGGCGGGGAACAGCGAGTAGATCTCGCCGAACACCCCGAAGTACAAGGCCGTGGCGAGCACGAACACCCACGGCGTGGTGCCGTAGTTCAGCAGCAGCAGCACCGCGACCGCGGCGGTGGTGAACGCGATGAACATCGTCGTCTCGCGTCCGATCTGGTCCGAGATCCAGCCGAAGAACGGGCGCCCGAAGCCGTCGAAGATCCGGTCGAGCGAGATCGCGAGGGTGAGCGTGGCCATGCTCAGCCCGAGCAGGCTCACCGGCACGTCGGCGACGCGGAAGTCACGGGCGATCGGCGCGATCTGGGCGGCCGCCATCAGGCCGCCGGCCGCCACCATCACGAACATCGCGTACATCGTCCAGAACACCGGCGTGCGCACGGCTTCGCCCGGAGTCCGGTCGATGCTGGTCTGGGGCAGGTTTAGGCGCTTGCGCTGAACCGGGACGGCGATCGTCGGCTTGCGCAGGAAGAACGACAGCACCACCACCACGCCGCCCTGGATCAGTCCGAAGGTCAGGAACGCGGTCTGGTAGCCGCTGGCCGCGATCATCTTGGCGATCGGAACCACCGTGATCGCAGCGCCCGCCCCGAAGCCCGCCGCCGTCGCGCCGGCGGCGAGTCCGCGCCGGTCGGGAAACCACTTCAGCGCGTTGCCCACGCAGGTGCCGTAGATCGAGCCGGCCCCGATCCCGCCGATCACCGCCCCGAGGTAGAGCATCGTCAGGGAGCCGGCATAAGCGTTCGTCACCCAGGCCAGCGCGATCATGACGCCGCCGAAGCAGACCACAACCCGCGGACCGTAGCGGTCGACGAACCACGCCTCGACGGGAACCAGCCACGTCTCCGTGGCGACGAACACCGTGAACGCCAGTTGGATCGCCGCCCGGCCCCAGTGATTCTGCGCGTCGATCGGATCGACGAACAATGTCCAGCCGTACTGCAGGTTGGCGATCATTGCCATGCACAGCACGCCGAAGCCGAGCTGCCACCACTTCGCCGACGACCCGTCCCCGCGTTCCATCCCTGTATCCTCTGCTCGGCGACTCTCTGGCCACGCGCTGCATCATGCATCGTTTCGTCAGGCATGCAATATACCAGAGCGACATTGCGCGGCCGGTGTCAGTATCCTGCTTGATGATGCAGGACTAAATTCCGTAAGGCGTTTCCGTTCACGATGGTGTGCCGAACGCGCAGCGATGGCCCAGCCGTCATCCTCCTGGTCAGGCGTCGCCCCTCGGTCGAGCGCTGCCCCCCGGTTCACGCGCCGCGCATGCGCACGACGCCGCGCGATGTCGGTGGACCTGCCGCGGGGCGGCGGGCGGTCCGGCACGGGTCGCTCTGTCCGGCGGCGGCGGCGCCAAGCGTCATCGCGCCGGCACGCGGGGGACAGGCTGCGCGAATGCCGATGTCGGCTCGGCCTTGCAAGACCTGAAACCGGCGCTCCCCCTGAGCGCATGATCCCGCGCCACGGAAGACGAGCGTACCGGGAACGCCCCCTGACGGGGACCCGCGGCGAACGATCGGGCCGCCTCCGATCGTTCGAAGGTGAGCCGCCGACCGCTGCCCGCGTTCGGCCGCCCGGGTCGATCGAGATCCTCCGATCTTGGTCAACGTCCGTTAAGCATACGCGCCTTAGCCTCGCTGCTTTCCCGGCTCGAGGCAGGCCATGTCGAAGCATCTCACGATCGCGATCCCCCACGACCTCGGAGCCGACGAGGTGTGCCGCCGGCTCGACATGCAGACGGACTGGGCCAAGCGGCGGCTGGAGCAGGGAAACATTCAAGTCGCCATCTCGGACTGGTCGCAGAACGAGCGCAGGTTCACCGCGCGGGCGCTCGGCCAGGACGTACAGGGCGGCGTCACCGTTGCCGAGGACAGCGTGTCGCTCGAGGCAACGCTGCCGTGGATGATCGGCCCCTTCTCGTCAGCGATCGAGGCGGCGGCCAAGCACTACGCAGCCCGTCTGCTGGCGCCCGTGGCACCGGACTGATCCGAAGGAACCCGCGTTCGCGCCGTTCGCGCGCGGGTGGTCCCGCGGTTCCGTACGGCCTCGCCGCGGCGAGGTCCCTCGCGGCGGCCCACCGGACGCCGCCGGCTGCGGAGCGTCCTGAACATCGATGGATCGATGCGTGAGCCTCCTCGCGTGCGCGGACGTTAGCGTCGGCGAAGCGCCCGGGGCTTTCCAGGTTCAAGCGCTTGCGGGCTCGCCCGTGACGCCTGATGCTCTGTGCGAATCGGACGCGGAAACGTCCTCAACGGCGGCCTGTTTAACGCATCGAGGGCGCCGGAACCTGCACGGCACCGTGACATGGGATCACCCGATGAGCACCAGCATCAAGGACATCTACGCGACCGCGTTGCGCAACACGCGCGGCGCCGAGCTTCAGGGCGTACACACCATGACGACGGTCCTGAAGGGGCTGGAGAACTACCCTGCGTACGAGCGCGTGACGCGCCAGCACCTCGATACGACCCACGGGCAGATCGTGCGCCTGGACGCCGCGCTGAAGGCGATCGGCGAGACGTCGTCGACGATCAAGGACGCCGTGACGAGCACCGTCGGCTTGGTCGCCGGCGCCGCGCACGCCGTTGCCGGCGATGAGACCCTGAAGAACCTCTACGCAGCCTACGCCTACCAGCACGATCAGATCGCAGCGTACCGCTCCCTCGTCGTGATCGCTGAGGCTGCCGGGCAGTCGGCCCAGGTTCCGGACTTCAAGACGACGATTGCGGAGGAGGAGGCGGGCGCCAAGGCCCTGTCCGACATCATCGAGACCGTGACGAAGACCTACATCCAGCGTGCGACCGCCGGCGCGAAGGCGGATAGCTGATCGATCCGATCCGGGTCCCCGCGGACGACGCGGGGACGCACGGTGCGGCTTTCCGGCCCGGCGCATCAACACGATGGTCTGGATCGAGCGCGGCGTTCAGAGGACTGCGCGCGCGGAACGAGCCGGTACGGCGTTCATCCCTGACGCTTGAGGAGACGATCATGGCACCACGCATCTACCCGAGCGAACCCGGCGAAGGCGCCAACAGCGTCGAGCATCGGATCGGCCAGGACATCGACGGCGTCGATCAGGTCAGCAGCATCGTTCTGCTTTGCTTGGCGCTCGCGGGCGCCTCCGTGGCACTGGTCCTGGTTCATTTCGTCATCGGGTGAGACGTAGCCGGCCGATGATGCGAGGGAACCCGCCCCGCCGGGTGCGGGGCGGACGGCGCTGATCCCCGACGTGGGATACGGGCCTTCCTGTCCGAGCCGACCGCGGCGCGGCGGACCGCGTCCGAGACCAGGGCGCTTCGAGGATCGACAGGGCCGTCGGCGGAACGGCGCCGGCTCGGCGTCGGCGGCCGGTCAGGCGGTCATCGCCGAAATCTTGATGGCCGGCCGCGTCAGGCGCTTCAACTCGCCGTAGACCTCGACCTTGATGTCCTCCTTCCGCCCGCTGGCCGTCGCGCCGACGGTCAGCGGAACCAGGAAGAACTGCCTCTGCCGGGAGCGGTACACCGGAGCCCAGGCACAGGCGACGAAGTCTCCCGCCATCGAGACCTCGACCCGGCCCGGATCGTTGGAGGGGTCGGCCTCGATCGGGAACTCGCCTTCGAACCAAACCTGAATGAACCAGCGTTGCGCTGGTGACGCGCCCTGCGAGGGTGCGGCCGCGGCAGGCACGACGGGCACGGCGGCGGCACCGCCGAGAAGGGCGAGGAGGGATCGTCTGAGCATCGTGTCCGTGCCAGTCGCGACAGGGCCTGCGTAAGCGACGCCAGCGTCACCCGGAGAGAAGGCCCATGACGGAGCTATCCGGCATTTTTGAGAACGGTGACGAGGCAAGTCTCCAATTTCTCCCGCACGCTCCTCGGCGCCCCGAATCGGTGTTGTTCCGATGGACCTGTGCGGCTCCGGCCGATCCTTCCGTTCGGTCTGCGAGGTGGCTGCGGCGCACGACAGAGGCGACCTGAGCTGCGATGGGGTTGGAACAACTCGACGGCGTGGCCGTGCGACCCGACGATCGATGTCGAACGTGGGAGCTGTTCTGCTCTCCGGCGGTTGTTCCCGCGACAAAGTCTCTCGCGTTGCCTCGACGAGGGAGGTCTCGATGCGCACACCGATCCTGATCGCCGTTTGCCTGCCCTGGCTGATCGGTGCCTCCGACCCGTGCCGGGCCCAGTACATGGCCCTGACCCGTCCCGGCGCGCCGGCCATCGCACCCGCGCCGGACCCCTCGCTCCGGCGATGGCCGGCGCCTCCCGCACGGCCTCCGGATCGCTCGCTCGCCGGCACCTTGCCGAACCAGCACACCGGATCGACGAGAAATCGCGCGATCGGCGACATCTGCATCGGCTGCGATCGCTGAGGACGGGCTTGATCGGCCCCGTCAGGATCGTGGCGGCGGCCTGCCGCGCATGATCGGCGTCGCGCTCGGCTCCCGTGACCTTGGCCGGCTTGCGCGACACTGAGGGCTGCGCAGGCCGCTGATCCCTTGTACCACTGCGCCCCTGAAACCATCTATCGTTGAACGGAACGAATCAGGAACATCGCCGCCATTCCGTGTGCGGCGCCGGGGCCGCCATGCGAACAGCCGACAAGCAGATCGCCGACATCCTGGTCCGCTACGGCGAGCCCTTCGGGGGCAACGTCTGGCGGGTTCAGGGAACGGCCGTCATCTTCCACAGGACGCTGGAGCGCATCGCCGCGCAGGCCGGCATCCACTTCGATGCGCCGACCCTCGTCCGCTCGGAGCGGGACGAGGCGGTGATCCTCGTAACGGGACGCCTGCCCGGCGCCAAGCCGGGGACGGAGCGCGTCGAGTGGTCGATCGGCGAGGCGCTGGTCAACGTGAACTACCGCGTCTCCGGCAAGCAGGCGGCCTACGTCTACGCCATGGCCGAGAAGCGGGCCAAGGACCGAGTGATCCTCAAGCTGATCGAGCTGCACGGCCTGGTCTATTCCGAGGAGGAGGCGGACGAGTTCCGCCAGGGACATCCGGCCGCCGTGCACGCGGTCGACGACGACTTCGGCGATCCCGAGACCTTCGACGCGGTGACGGAGGCCGAGGCCGACCTGAAGCGCCGCATCGACGCGCTGGGCAGCATCAACGCGGTCACCGACCTGATGCTCGACACCGAGACCCAGCGGACCCTGGGCCAGATGCCCCCCGGGACGCGCGACGAGGTGCGCGACTACGCCAAGGCCCGCCTCGTCGCGCTCGGCTGGCCTCCGAAGAAGGCCGGCCGACGCGCGGCCTGACGCGGGCGCCCGGGCCGCGCCGATGAACCGGATGGTGCGACCCGGCGACGTCGGTGCCCCGACGACGGAGACGCTTGCCGGCACGATCGAGCGGGTGACGTTCCACAACGCCGAGACCGGCTTCGGCGTGCTCAAGGTCCACGCACGCGGTCGGCGCGACCTCGTCACGGTGATCGGGCACGCGCCCGCGATCGGTGCCGGCGAGTGGATCACGGCGACGGGGACCTGGTTCAGCGACCGCCGGCACGGCCTTCAGTTCAAGGCCGACACCCTCAAGGTGACGCCGCCGACGGGCCGCGCGGGCATCGAGCGCTACCTCGCGTCCGGCGCCATGCGCGGCATCGGGCCGGCGATGGCCAAGCGCATCGTCGCCCGGTTCGGCGAGGCCACCTTCGAGATCATCGAAGCGGACCCTGACCGGCTCGAGCACGTCGCGGGCATCGGGCCCGGGCGGGCCGCGCGCATCGTGCGCGGCTGGGCCGAGCAGAAGGCCGTGCGGGAGATCATGATCTTCCTGCACGCCCACGGCGTCGGCACGGCGCGCGCCGTGCGCATCTTCAGGACCTACGGCCACGACGCGATCGGAGTGATGACCGAGGACCCCTACCGGCTGGCGCGCGACGTCCGCGGCATCGGCTTCCGCACGGCCGACGCCATCGCGATGCGGCTGGGGCTGGACAGGCAGGCGCCGCAGCGGCTCCGCGCCGGCGTGTCGTTCGCCCTCCAGGCGGCGATGGACGAGGGCCATTGCGGCCTGCCGACCGAGCGCCTCGTGGCGCTCGCGGGCAAGCTGCTCGAGGTCGAGGCCGACCTGATCCGCGTCGCCGTCGCCCTGGAGCTGCGCGGCGAGGACGTGGTCGCCGACACGGTGGGGCCTGAGACCTGCATCTTCCTCAAGGGGCTGCACGGGGCCGAGCGCACCATCGCCGCGTGCCTGATCGAGCGGGCGGCTGGCGCGCCGCCCTGGCCCGTGATCGACCTCGACAAGGCGTTGTCCTGGGTCGAGGGCAGGACGGAGAGGACGCTCTCGCCCTCGCAGGGATCGGCCATCCGCCTGGTGCTGGCCTCGAAGCTGTCCGTCGTCACCGGCGGCCCCGGCGTCGGCAAGACCAGCACGCTCGACGCGCTCCTGCGCATCCTCACCGCCAAGGGTGTGCGCGTCCTGCTCGCGGCCCCGACGGGGCGGGCGGCCAAGCGCATGACCGAGCAGACCGGGGTTGCGGCGAGGACCATCCACCGCCTGCTGGAGATCGATCCGCGCCACGGCGGCTTCGCGCGCAACGCGGACACTCCGCTCGATTGCGACCTGCTCGTGCTCGATGAAGCGTCGATGATCGACGTGCCGCTGATGCACGCGCTGCTGAAGGCCGTGCCGGAGCGCGCCGGCCTGCTGCTGGTCGGCGACGTGGACCAGCTTCCCTCCGTCGGGCCGGGGCAGGTGCTTACCGACGTGATCGCGTCCGGCGCGGTGCCGGTGGCGCGGCTGACCGAGGTGTTCCGGCAGGCGGCGGCGAGCCGGATCGTCGTCAACGCGCACCGCATCAACGCCGGGCAGATGCCGGAGCGATCGAGGCCGGGCGAGAGGGCCGACTTCTACCTCGTCGAGATCGACGATCCGGATATCGGCGTCGCCAAGCTGATCGAGGTCGTGACGCGGCGCATCCCGCGCTCGTTCGGCCTCGACCCGATCAAGGACGTACAGGTGCTGACCCCGATGCTGCGCGGCTCGCTCGGCAGCCGGAACCTCAACCACGAGCTTCAGCGGGTGCTGAACCCGAATCCACCCGCGCAGGTCGAGCGCTTCGGCTGGCGCTTCGCGCCGGGCGACCGGGTGATGGAGACGCGCAACGACTACGACCGCGACGTCTTCAACGGCGACCTCGGCATGGTGACCCGCATCGACGCTGAGGACGAGGCGGTGACCGTCGTTTTCGACGGGCGCGCGGTGGTCTACCCCTACGGCGAACTCGACACGCTGGTGCCCGCCTTCGCGACGACGATCCACAAAGCCCAAGGCTCCGAGTATCCCGCCGTCGTCATTCCGATCACGACGCAGCACGTCGCCATGCTGGCGCGCAACCTGCTCTACACCGGCGTCACCCGCGGCAAGCAGCTCGTCGTGCTGATCGGAGAGCGCAGGGCGCTCGGCATGGCGGTGCGGAGCGGTCGGCAGAAGCGCCGCTGGTCCAAGCTGCGCGCGTGGCTGGAGGCCGGGCGCCCTCGCCCCGGACGAGAGGCCGGCGCAGTGTGACCGCGCCGGTGGAGAGCGGCCGGAACGGAATCTCCTTGCCGTTCGGCTGCTCGATCGGAGAGAAGCGGCCGCGGCGGATGTTGGCGCCCCCGGGACGGCCGATGACGGTCTACTTCATCAGCGATACGCATTTCGGCGATCCGCGCATCCTGCGCCTCGACCGGCGACCGTTCCGCGATCTCGCAGCCCACGATGCGGCCCTGATCGCGAACTGGAACGGCATCGTCCGATCCGGGGACGTGGTCTGGCATCTGGGCGACTTCGCCCTCGGCCCGGACCGGGCGCGGGTCCATGCCATCCTCGCCGCGCTCCACGGCACCAAGCACCTCATCGTCGGCAACAACGACGGACCCGGCACGCTGGATGCGCCGGACTGGGCCTCGATCGCCCATTACGCGGAGATCAGGGTCGAGGATCGCGCGCTGGTGCTCTGCCACTACGCCTTCCGCACCTGGAACGGCATCGGCCGTGGTGCGCTCAACCTGCACGGACACTCGCACGGTCAATTGCGTCCGGCGCCCAGGCAGTACGATGTCGGGGTCGACGCGCAGGGCTTCGCGCCGGTGACGCTCTCCGCACTCCTCGCGTCGCGTAAGGGGCGGAAGGCGAAGGCGCCGGCGGAACCATCGGCGTAGCTCGGCCGTTCCTGGGGTATGGACGGGTGACGATGGACGTCCATCGAATACTTGTTCTCTTCACCCCTAGTGCGTGCGTGATCGTCTTCCCGGTGTCCCATGACCAAGACGCATCCGACGACGTTGGCGCTGCTCGGGCTGTTCCTTTCCACCGGTTCCGCATCCGCGGCGCCATCCTGCCTCGAGGCGCAGAGCAAGGTCGATGAGGCAACCGCGCTGCGCGACCAGGCCAGGCAGGAGCTTCGTCTCGGCAACCACGACCGCGTCTGCGACATCCTCGATGAAGTCGGCGACCGGTACGGCGATGCCCGCGACGCGTTCGAGGATTGCGCGGCCGGCGTCATCGCGATCGATCTGCGCAGTCAACTTCGGAACCTCCGCATCGCCAAGCGCGTCAACCGCTGCGACTGACCAAGTCCACTTCACGGGGCCTATCGATCCCTTCGGGTGCGGCTCCGCACAGGCACATTCCCGCTTCTCCGGCACGTTCCATCACCGACGCGACGCATGATCGCCGACAGGGCCCATCGCCATGACCTCCGAGTCCCAGACCATCGCCGCCGCACCGACCGGTCCGTCCTTCGCCGCGGCCCTGTGCGGCTTCCTCAGCACGACGGTGGCCACCACCATGCTGATGTTCCTGCTGAGCAGCGTCTGACCAAGACCCTCGGTCTTCCATCGCGTCTCGGACGCGGATGAACGGATATCTGCTCCGGCAGCGCGAGCCGTTTCAAGCAGCGTGCCCGCGGTCCGGGTGAAGACCCTGCGAGTAGACGGAAGACCCTGCGAGTTGACGAAGGTCTGGACCATGAGCGAACCGAAGTCGCTCTAAGGCGCCACCGACCAGAAGCGCCGCTTCGAGAACAGCATCTCCTGGGTGCCCACGCTCGGCGCCGACGCCACTGGCGGCGGGCAGGGCGGCTCCGGACGCGGCGACGCGGCCATCAGGGTCGACGGGACCGCGGGAACCAGACCTAGCCGGCTCTGCACCTCGGGATGACGGGCCGCCGCGATCGTCGCGATGCCGGCGATCAACCCGCCGGCCACCGTCCCCAGAACGAAGTTCATCATCCTCAAGCGTTCCAGCGGACCGGCCGCGGAGCAGGGACCGTGCCGTGCATGTCGCCGTTCAACCCGGCGGCATTGGGGCGGATGGCCCGCTCACCGCATCTTAATGCCCGCGTGCGAGACCGTGCGCCGGAGTTCGCTGCCGAAGGCGAACGCGTTGCCGGGAAGTGCGTCGCGATGAGTTATGGTGCCAGTGCTTACGCCCGTGCGTCCCACACGGCGCTGTCGCCGCGGGAGGCGGAGGCGGCGGTCCTGATCAAGGCGGCCAACCGCCTGCGTAGCGCGCGCAGCGCGTGGCCGGAACAGATCCGAGGCCTGAACGAGGCGCTCAGCTTCAACCAGAAGGTCTGGTCGCTGCTCTCCACCGAGGCCACCGCCGAGACGAGCCCGTTGCCGGAGACGGTCAAGCAGAACGTCGGCCGCCTGGGCGTGTTCGTCCTGCGCGCCTGCATCGACACGATGATCGCGCCGACGCCCGAGAAGCTCGACGCGCTGATCGCGATCAACCACAACATCGCCGCCGGGCTGCAGGGCGACGCCGGCTGAGACGCTTTTCTCGGGACGGTCCTCTTCGTACGTCCCGCAGGGACGCTGCGCCGCCCGGATGGCCCTTCCGCCGGACAGGCGCAGGCGCCATAATCCAGGCATGGCGACACCCAAGAAGCCCCGGCCCGCATCCGGAAAGGCCGACCGGCCCGACGTACAGCCCCTCGATCCATTCCTCGCGCAACTCCTGAGTCCGGCGCTCGCGCGCGCCCGGCCGGTCCAGGTCGAGCGGCCCGCGGAACTGCCGCGGCCCGGGCAGCGCAAGCCGGGCAGGAAACCTGCCGAGAACCTTGGCAACAAGGCCAGACCTCCGGAAGGGCACGACGCGTCCGGCTTCGGCGAGGCGCCGCAGCGCGGCTTCACCCACGCGCCCGGCGCCGAGGTCGACCCGCGCCTCGCCCAGGCGCTCGGGCTGATCCCACCCGAGGATGGGCCGGCGCCGGAGGGCGAGGCGGATCAGGCCTCGCTCGCCGCCGACGGCGTCTCCGCCACTGTCGATGCCCTGCAGCGCCTGCTCACCGAGGGCAACCCGCTGTTCAAGGACGGGCAGACCTGGGTGCCGCACCGGCCGGAGCGGCCAGCGAAGTCCGAGGGCGGCGTACCGTTCCGCCTCGAATCGGAGTTCACGCCGGCCGGCGACCAGCCGACCGCCATCGCCGAACTCGTGAAGGGCGTGCGCGCCGCGGAGCGCGACCAGGTGCTGCTCGGCGTCACCGGCTCCGGCAAGACCTTCACGATGGCCAAGATCATCGAGGAGACGCAGCGCCCCGCCCTGATCCTGGCGCCGAACAAGACCTTGGCCGCCCAGCTCTACGGCGAGTTCAAGAGCTTCTTTCCCGACAACGCGGTCGAGTACTTCGTCTCGTACTACGACTACTATCAGCCTGAGGCCTACGTCCCGCGCTCCGACACCTTCATCGAGAAGGAATCCTCGATCAACGAGCAGATCGACCGGATGCGCCACGCGGCCACCCGCTCCCTGCTGGAGCGGGACGACGTGATCATCGTCGCCTCGGTGTCGTGCATCTACGGCATCGGCTCGGTCGAGACCTACACGGCGATGTCGTTCACCGTGACGCTCAGCGAGCGCATCGAGCAGCGCCAGCTCGTCGCCGACCTCGTGGCGCTTCAGTACAAGCGCATCCAGTCGGACTTCGCCCGGGGCACCTTCCGGGTGCGCGGCGACGTGATCGAGCTGTGGCCGGCCCACCTGGAAGACCGCGGCTGGCGCATCGGCCTGTTCGGCGACGAGGTCGAATCCATCGTCGAGTTCGATCCGCTCACCGGCAAGAAGATCAACGAACTGAAGTTCGTGAAAGTCTACGCCAACTCGCACTACGTCACGCCGCGTCCGACCCTCCAGCAGGCGATCCGCGGCATCAAGAACGAGCTCAACGGCCGCGTCGAGGAGTTGACGAAGATGGGCCGGCTGATCGAGGCGCAGCGGATCGAGCAGCGCTGCACCTTCGACATCGAGATGATCGAGGCGACCGGCGCCTGCAACGGCATCGAGAACTATTCGCGCTACCTCACCGGGCGCAAGCCCGGCGAGCCGCCACCGACGCTGTTCGAGTACCTGCCCGACAACGCGCTGGTCTTCACCGACGAGAGCCACGTCACCGTGCCGCAGATCGGCGGGATGTACCGGGGCGACTTCCGGCGCAAGGCGACGCTGGCCGAGTACGGCTTCCGCCTGCCCTCCTGCCTCGACAACCGCCCGCTCCGCTTCGAGGAGTGGGACGCGATGCGCCCGCAGACGGTCAATGTCTCGGCGACGCCCGGCAAGTGGGAGATGGAGCAGACCGGCGGCGTCTTCGCCGAGCAGGTGATCCGCCCCACCGGCCTCGTCGATCCGGTGATCGAGATCCGCCCGGCCCGCGCGCAGGTCGACGACCTGCTCGGCGAGGTCCGCGCGGTGGCGTTGGCCGGCTACCGGACGCTGGTGACGACGCTGACCAAGCGCATGGCCGAGGACCTCACCGAGTACCTGCACGAGAACAGCATCCGCGTGCGCTACATGCACTCCGACATCGACACCCTGGAGCGCATCGAGATTATTCGCGATCTGCGTTTGGGTGCCTTCGACGTCCTGATCGGCATCAACCTTCTGCGGGAAGGCCTCGACATCCCGGAATGCGCGCTCGTCGCCATCCTCGACGCCGACAAGGAGGGCTTCCTGCGCTCGGAAACGTCGCTGGTGCAGACCATCGGACGCGCGGCGCGCAACGCGGATGCCCGCTGCATCCTCTACGCCGACCGCGTCACCGGCTCGATGGAGCGGGCGATGGCCGAGACCGAGCGCCGCCGCCAGAAGCAGCTCGCCTACAACGCCGAGCACGGCATCACGCCTCAGAGCGTGAAGCGCGGGATCAGCGACATCCTCGGCAGCGTGTTCGAGCGCGACCACGTCCAGGTCGACACGGGGCTGGCCAGGGAGATCACCGTCGGCCACAACCTCAAGGCGGTGATGGCCGACCTGGAGAAGCGCATGCGCACGGCCGCCGCCGACCTCGACTTCGAGGAGGCCGCGCGCCTGCGCGACGAGCTCAAGCGCCTCCAGGCCACCGAACTCCTGGTCTCCGACGACCCGATGGCCCGCCAGGGCGACGTGGAGCGCGAGGCCGGGAAGTACGGCCGCAAGCCGCCGCGCGGCGCGGGCGGCACCCGGATCTCCAAACCGGACCTCGACAACATGGGTCCCGGCACCGACCGCGAGTTGCCGGTGGGGACCGCGCCGCCACAGTGGCAGGAGCGGCCAAAACCCCGCTCGACGCAGGGGCTCGGCGGCCAGAAGCCGAAGTACAAGGGCGGCGGCGGGCGCAAGCGGGGCTGAGATCGGCGACCGAGGCGTCGGGCTCGGGGGTCGCGGAGCCGGATCGGAACGAGGACGCCCGCCGGGGCGGACATCCATTCTGTAAAGCGAAGCGGGAGGCATCCTGGTCTGTGCTCCCCCTCTTCTCTCTGCGGGCTAGGCGATGCACCCATCTCTCGACGCGATCGGATGAAGCGCAGGTCCCCTCTCCCCGCACGCGGGGAGAGGCCCGGCTGCACCTTGCCGTGCTACCACTGCGGGGGAGCGGTCGCTCAGAACCGGACGGTGAAGTTGCCCTTCACGGCG